>CAUTOM010000104.1:0-2566 GCA_963540435.1 uncultured Actinomyces sp. | reverse complement strand
CTGCAACCTCGGGATTAGAAGGCCCTTGCTCTATCCATTGAGCTACGGAGGCGTGCTAGCCAGGCTCTGGCCAGCCCTACATAGTGTACATGGCGCGAGCCGTCACACTTTCCCAATCTCTGGGCCGGCTGTGCACATCAAAAGAAAACAACGGATAATACAGACATGCTTGAAAGAAGTTCTGGACGTAGTGCCCTTGTGGGTTCGATCCGCGCTCGAATGTGCGCCTGAGTTTTCCGCGCATCCGACCGTGGCGCTTCGCGCCGACTTCCAAGGACTTATATGACACAGCCCTCCCAATCTTCTAGTGACCTCACGACCTTGTCCTTCGAGGTCATGCCTCCTCGTAAAGAAAACCTCATTAAACCTTTCTGGGATACTGTCCAGCGTCTTCTCTCCGTTACCCCCGATTTCCTGTCGGTGACTTACGGCGCCGCAGGACAAGACCGCCACAGTGCGCGCGATGTTGTGCGCTCTCTCGTACAGGACAGCCCCGTTCAGCCCATTGCTCACCTCACCTGCGTGGGAACAACTGCAACAGAAGTCGGGGAAGTCGTTTCGGACTACTTGGACGCCGGAGTGCGAACCTTCCTTGCGCTTCGCGGAGATCCTCCTGTCGGCCGTCCGGATTGGCAGCCTGCGCCCGGGGGAGTGAGCTCAGCAACCGAACTTGTCACTCTGATCCGCTCCATCGAGGCCGCGCGCTGTGCGCAATACCCCGGTGCCGCCTTGCGTGCAGCATTCAAGCCTCTCACTATCGCTGTTGCCGCATTCCCTGCTGGAAACCCCGCAGCGGGTACCTCTCCCAACCAGGAAGTTGAACGCCTGCTCGTCAAACAATCCGCGGGCGCCTCTTTCGCGATCACGCAGTTGTTCTGGGAAACAGATACCTACGTGAACTTCCTTGAGAAAGCGCGGAGCAACGGGGTAACAATCCCGATCGTTCCCGGAATTTTGCCTCCGACCGATATTAAACGCGTCAATCGAATGACGGAGCTGACCGGGGTCGTTTTCCCCGAGTACTTGCGTCGACGCTTGGAAAGCGCTCAATCAGTCGAAGAAATGTACTCAGTCGGTGTTTCTTTGGGAGCGCGGCTGGCTCGGGATCTGCATGAGGCGGGAGCCCCGGGCATCCACATGTATACCTTTAATAAAGCGGCACCTGCTCTCGATGTGCTCGATGCCGCTGGACTTGTTTCTGCAAGCCATTTAGACCCGTCCATTTCACGATGACAAAGGATAAGCAAATGACTCAATTCCCTACGGCGACCATCCTGGGTTACCCGCGCATCGGTCGTGGCCGCGAGCTGAAGAAGGCGCTCGAAGCCTACTGGGCGGGCCGCATTTCCGCCGAGGAACTTCGCGCGACGGAAGCTCTGCTGCGCAAGACCACGCATGACCGCCTTGTCGAGCTCGGCCTCGGCAGGGATGACGCGTCGATCCCCGAAACCTTCGCGCTCTACGACCAGGTTCTGGACGCGATCACCCTTCTGGGCGCGGTTCCCGAGCGCTACCGCTCTTTCGAAGGTTTGGATCTGCACTTTGCCCTCGCTCGCGGCAATGCGCAGGTTGCGCCCCTGGAGATGACCAAGTGGTTCGATACGAACTACCACCACTTGGTTCCCGAAATTGGCCCCGATACGCCGATTTCTTTTGCTGATCGTACGATCGTCGAGCGTTTCCTCGCCGCCAACGAAGAAGGCACCGTTGTCCGCCCCGTGCTGGTTGGCCCCGTGACCTTCCTCGCCGTCGCTAAGGCTGATGAAGCAACCCCCGATTACGATCCCTTCGAGCGCCTTGATGATGTTGTTGCGGCATACGCAGACGTTCTCGCAGAGCTTGCCGAGGCCGGTGCTCCGTGGGTCCAGATCGATGAGCATGCGCTTGCTTCTGATAACCTCCGCGTCGATCGCACCACCCTGATCGAATACTCGACCCGTGTCTTCCGTGCTCTGGCTGCGCTCGAGAAGCGTCCTGCTCTCTTCGCTGCTATTGGTTACGGTGACGGTTCACGCGCTGCAGCTTCTCTTGCCTCCACCGGCATTGAGGCTCTGGGCTTGGACCTGTGCCGTGGTTCTCTTCCCGATGCGGATTCCGTCGATCTGTCCAAGGTTGCCCTCGTTGCGGGTGTCGTTGATGGCCGCAACATTTGGCGCACCGACCTCGATAGCGCAATTGCACGACTCGATGACGCGAAGGCACTCCGCCCCGCATCCCTGGCCGTTGCCACTTCTACTTCGCTTCAGCACGTCCCGCACGATACCGCGCTCGAAAAGTGGGATGATCCTGTGCTCGACGCGAACCTCCACGCGTGGCTGGCCTTTGCCGACCAGAAGGTTGCCGAGGTCGTAACTCTTGCCCGCGGCGTGCGCCAAGGCTGGGATTCGATTTCCGAGGCCGTCGAGGCGACCCGTGAGGTTCTTGCACAGCGTGCAGCTGCTCCCGGCGTTGTTCGCCCCGAACTGCGTGAGCGCGTTGCCGAGCTGACCGACGCCGATCGCCAGCGCGAGGACTTCGCTCTTCGCGATGAACTTCAGCGCGAGCGCCTTGACCTGCCGCTGTTGCC
>CAUTOM010000103.1:0-2700 GCA_963540435.1 uncultured Actinomyces sp. | reverse complement strand
GTTCCACCAGGCCTTGACGTAGTCGGCCTTGACGTTGAGGTAATCCAGGTAGAAAGCGTGCTCCCACATGTCCAGCATGAGCAGCGGAACAGTTGCAACGGGGATATTGCCCTGCTGATCGGTCAGCTGGAAGGTCACGAGGCGCTTGCCCAGGGTGTCCCATGCGAGAACGGCCCAGCCGGAGCCCTGCAGGCCAAGAGCTGCAGCGGCGAACTGTGCCTGGAACTTCTCGAAGGAGCCGAAGAACTCGTTGATGGCATCGGCCAGATCACCTTCAGGACGAGACGATCCTTCACCGGTCATGTTCGTCCAGAAGATCGAGTGGTTGGTGTGTCCACCCAGGTTGAAAGCCAGGTTCTTTTCCCACAGGTTGATCGCGGCAAAGTCACCAGCTTCGCGGGCTGCTTCCAGCTTCTCCAGTGCGGTGTTTGCGCCAGCCACGTAGTTGGCGTGGTGCTTATCGTGGTGCAGCTCCATGATCTTTGCAGAGATGTGGGGCTCCAGTGCCGCGTAATCGTAGGGAAGTTCAGGAAGGGTGTAAACGCTCATCGGGCTCTCCTTACACTTAGGGGTTGATATCCCAAGCCTAGTACTTAAGTCCCTAGGTATGGGAGTAGAGGTGGGCGAGTTCACTCAGCGCTCAACGCACCACACAAAAGGAGAGCGGGGAAAGGTTCAGTGGCCTCGGCCTCGGCGGAAAAGGTGGGAAACCCCAACGACAACTCCGGTGATCAGCGAGCCGAGCACAATGCCAAACACTGCCGCACACGTGGTCTCAACGAGCCAACCAAGGAAACCGCCGCCCGAAGCGAGCGCGTGCTCGATTGACGACACCACGTTGTGGAAGAACTCGATGCCCACCTTCGCGAGGTTTTCGATGACGAGGTGGCCGCCGACCCACAGCATCGCAATCGTTCCAACAACGCCAATTGCGTTGAAAACCTTGGGCATCACGCGCACAATTCCACGACCGATATTATCCGCAGGACCGGGGAGATTATCGTCCGGATGAGTCGCGCCCTTAGCCAAGCGAAGCCCGAAATCGTCCATTCGTACCAGGAGCGCAACGATCCCGTAGACAAAGAACGTCATGAAGAAAGCGACCGCAATCAGAACCGCAACGCGCATGGACATAGACTCGCTGGTCAGGCCATCCATGGAGACCAGCATGATTTCTGAGGAAAGAATGAGGTCCGTGCGCGAGGCGGAGGAAATAATCCCCTTCTCGACCTCCTCAGGGCTTTGCGGGGCTTCTCCAGTGGTCGCCTCGTGTTCGGGGAGCCAATGGAGGGACTCGAGAACTTTCTCGGCCCCCTCAAAACACAGATATGCTCCGCCCGCGATCAGTAGGTAGGGCAGCACCGCAGGCGCGAACCATGTGAGTAAGAGTGCGATCGGCAGAATAACAACCAGCTTGTTGATCAACGAGGCCTTGGCGATTTTCCCGATAATCGGCAGCTCGCGCTTGGGGGAAAGCCCGGAGACGTACTGCGGAGTGACAGCGGTGTCGTCGATGACGACGCCAACCGCTTTGGCCGATGCCTTCACCGCGCTCGATGCGACATCGTCAATAGACGAAGCCGTTGCTTTTGCCAGGGTCGCAATATCGTCCAATAGCGCTACCAGTCCGCCAGACATCCACTCATCCTTTTCCTTGGGGACACAGGCATTCTAATGGGCGAGTGGGACGGCCTGCGCGCTGGGGGAGCTCGTGGGAGTATGTGCCTGAGAACTTGCGTGAATAAGTCGACGCAGATGCAGGTCAGGCGTGAGAAAGTAATGCTATGACGGAATCATTGATTGACACGCTTCCCAGTCCGACACCGGGATTGGAACCCGGACTGATTGCCCGATTGGCCGCAGACCTGGGTAGCGCCGGGTGGAGCGTTGACGCGATGGAGACCATGATCAGTCCGGCGGCGCGCGCTGCGCTCATGCGTAATCAAAGGGTTCCGGCACTTCGCGAACTTCAGCGGAAAGATTCCCCAGCTGCGGTGTTGACGCGCTTCTTTGTTTTGGGCTGCGCGGAAAGTGGGGATGTTCTTGCCCAGGCTTTGCCCGCTCTTGGGGTCCACGGCGCGGTCGACTTGGGATTGATTTTTCCCGCACTCGATGCGGAATCGCCTTCGGGCCAGCAACTTTTCAAAGCGAATTACGACCTGCGTCCTCACGCGGCACAGCTTCAAGGTGGCCTCAAAAACTGGTGGATCCTGTCGGACCTAGGTGAAGATGTGACGGGTGAACCCATTCGCCCAGATCACGTTCTGGGAATCGGCGGGGCAACGACCTCGCTCTTGAAGGCGACACTTCGAACTCCTGTCGAATCCGCCTTGGACCTGGGGTGTGGATGCGGAATCCAAGCCTTGTATTTGGCCACACACGCTACTCGCGTTGTCGCAACAGACCTGTCGGCGCGAGCCTGTGAGATCACGCGCTTCAATGCCGCGCTCAATGGTGTCGAATTAGATGTTCGCCAAGGATCCCTCTTTGAACCGGTCGAAGGCGAAGAATTCGATCTGATCGCCTCGAACCCGCCCTTTGTCATCACCCCAGATTCACTTCGCACCTCGGGGGTTCTGGAATACCGAGACGGCGGAATGAGCCGCGATCATCTGGTGCGCACGGTGATCCGGGAAAGCCCGAATTACCTCAAGCCCGGCGGCGTGACGCAACTCCTTGCGAATTGGGAGATTCCCGGAC
>CAUTOM010000102.1:0-2723 GCA_963540435.1 uncultured Actinomyces sp. | reverse complement strand
CCATCGAGCTTGGTATCCAGCTGCAAAGCGGTAATGAACTCGCGGGTACCGGCGACCTTGAAGTCCATGTCGCCGAAGCCGTCTTCAGCACCCAGAATGTCGGTCAGGGTGACGGCCTTCTGCTTGCCATCAACTTCACCGGTCATGAGGCCCATTGCGATACCAGCGACGGGGGCGCGCAGCGGCACACCAGCCTGGAGCAGCGACAGGGTCGATGCACACACAGAGCCCATCGAAGAAGAACCGTTGGATCCCATGGTCTCGGAGACCTGGCGGATTGCGTAGGGGAACTCTTCGCGTGAAGGAATCACGGGCTTGAGAGCGCGCTCTGCAAGGTCACCGTGGCCGATTTCGCGACGCTTGGGCGAGCCAACGCGGCCGGTTTCACCGGTCGAGTACGGCGGGAAGTTGTACTGGTGCATGTAGCGCTTCGCCGTAATGGGCGAAAGGTTATCAAGCTGCTGTTCCATGCGGAGCATGGCCAGTGTCGTCACGCCCAGAATCTGGGTTTCGCCGCGCTGGAAGAGAGCCGAACCGTGAACGCGAGGCAGAACTTCGACCTCTGCGCTCAGGGAGCGGATGGTGCGCAGCGAACGACCGTCCATGCGGATTTCTTCGCGCAGAGTGCGGTTACGGATGGTTTGCTTCTCGAGGGAGCGGAAAGCTGCCTTGAGTTCCTTCTCAGCTTCGGGCCACTCTTCTGCCAAAGCTTCAAGCATCTCTGCCTTGACGGCGTCCACAGCTTCTTCGCGAGCAAGCTTGCCCTCGGTGAGGAGTGCCTTGGCGAGCTTATCGCCAACCCACTGCTCAACAGCGGTGTACTGCTCATCCGTGTAATCGAGGAAGATCGGGAATTCGGTGGTTTCCTTCGAGGCGACAGCAGCAACCTTCATCTGGGCTTCGCACAGCGCGCGGATGAAGGGCTTGGCAGCTTCGAGACCGTCAGCGACCACATCTTCGGTAGGAGCAACGGCGCCTGCCTGAATCAGGTCCCATTCGTTTTCGCCGCCGCCAGCTTCGACCATCATGATCGCAACGTCTTCGCCACCATCTTCAGTGGTGACGATACGGCCTGCGACAACGATGTTGAAGACAGAGCGCTCCATCTCCGACCAGCGCGGGAATGCCACCCACTGGCCGTCGATGAGAGCCAGACGGGTACCGGCAATGGGGCCGGAGAAGGGCAGACCAGCAATCTGGGTCGACATGGAGGCCGCGTTAATCGCCAGCACGTCATAGGCGTCGTTCGGGTGTGCAGCCAGGACGGTTGCGACAACCTGAACCTCGTTGCGCAGGCCCTTCTTGAATCCGGGGCGCAGCGGGCGGTCGATCAGACGAGCCGCAAGAATTGCCTCGGTTCCGGGACGGCCTTCACGGCGGAAGAAGGATCCGGGGATACGACCCGCAGCGTAGGAACGTTCCTCAACGTCAACGGTCAGCGGGAAAAAGTCGAACTGGTCCTTGGGCTGCTTGCCCGCGGTGGTTGCGGAAAGAATCGCAGTTTCATCATCAAGATAGGCCATGGCCGCACCTGCGGCCTGCTTGGCGAGGCGGCCAGTTTCAAAGCGGACAACGCGCTTACCGAAACGACCATTGTCGATGATCGCCTCTGCAGAGACGATATCTTCGCCTTCCATCATATGTGTGTTCTCCTTGAATTTACGTGTTTCACACTACTTGGGCGTTCGTATCGGCCTTCGATCGAAGTCCACGGCTTTGATCCGGCTCTTCCCATATCGCTTTGGGCGCCAGAGAAGCCGTAAACCACTGTCGAAAACCGCGCACGTTCACGCCCCTATCAAACTATTGAGTTATTGCGCGAGCACCTTGCCCACACGTAGTGATCCGGCTCGATTCCAACAGGGAATCGAGCCGGATGACAATCAGCGACGCAGGCCCAGTCGTTCGATCAGTGAGCGGTAACGCTCAATGTCGACCTCAGCGAGGTAGCCGAGGAGGCGACGACGACGACCAACCAGCAGCAGCAGACCACGACGTGAGTGGTGATCGTGCTTGTGAGTCTTGAAGTGCTCGGTCAGATCCTTGATTCGCTGGGTCAGCAGCGCAATCTGAACCTCGGGGGAGCCGGTGTCACCCTCGTGGGTAGCGTACTCGGCGATGATCTGATCCTTGACGTCCTTGCTCAGTGGCACAGGCTTCTCCTTCATACTTGTTGCACGGAGCCACAGGGCCATCCCCTGCGCATACTATCCGTGGCCGACATGACGGCATAGGCAAGTTTAGCATCTCATCTCAAAGCTTTTGTCGTGATCTGTAGCACGAGCGTCAACCGAGATCAGAGCCTATGGCGCAGTTCAGCGCGCAGTCACTGCCTGTGGGTCAACGCGCGTTGGTACACCAACGCCTAGAACATACGCAGTAACCCGAAGATCCTCATCCATACGACACAGCAGGGCATCCAAGGAATCAAAAGATTCCATCGCTCGAATACGACTCACGAACATAATCGATACGTTCTCTCCGTAGAGATTCAGGTCGCTTCTGCCCAGAACATGCGCTTCAACAGTGCGTACTTCACCGTCAAATTGAGGATTTGTCCCCACAGAAATCGCAGCGGGAAGGAACTCTGCCGCACCGCTGTCCCCGACGTGCCTGACAAGCCATCCAGCGTAGACGCCATCACCTGGAACGACACCTTCAATGTCATTGCACAGGTTTGCGGTGGGGAAACCCAACTCACGGCCTCGTTTATACCCATGCTC
>CAUTOM010000101.1:0-2812 GCA_963540435.1 uncultured Actinomyces sp. | reverse complement strand
AAGGGCTTCTACGAGAACGCCGATGATCCCAAGTCCCGCCCGGGTAGCCGCGCGGACCGTTTGACTCGCATGCTCGAGAGCGAGCAGATGATCGGTGACGATGAGCAGTACTCCGTGCTCATGGCCCTGATGCTGCACAGCCTGGGCATGAACGCTCGCGTTGTCATGGGCGCCTACCCGAATGACTCGAAGGGTGGAGACATTGACCTGCGTGGTTCGGATGTGCATGCGTGGGTTGAGGTTGAATTCCAGGGTGTTGGCTGGGCGGTTTTTGACCCGACTCCGCCCAGGGATCAGAAGCCGATTACAGAGGAAACTCGTCCTCGCTCGGTCCCGCGTCCCCAGGTGCTGCAACCCCCGGAGCCTCCCGAGGAACCGGCAGATCTTCCGCCTTCGACGTCGGACCGTGGTTCGGATTCGAATGATGATTCTCGTTTGAAGATCCCGTGGGGAGCTATTGCAACCGGTAGCGGTGTTCTTGCCTTGCTGACGGTTCCGCTGCTTGCCATTCTTGTGGCGAAGAGTCGTCGCCGTAAGAAGCGTCGCGGGGCTGTGCCTTCGCGTGCGCTTACGGGTTCGTGGGATGAGGTCGTTGATCTTGCGCGCGATGCGGGCGTTGTCGTTCCCACGGATATGACTCGCCAGGAAGCCGCGTGGATGCTCACGTCTTCGCCTTTGTGGCCGGCGAGTGCCGCGAAGCCTGGATCGATGTCGAACGCGCAGTGGTACCAGTTTGGTGAGGAATTGCCCAGGCCAGTACGTGTTGCGCGTGCGGCCGATACCGCGGACTTCTCCGGCGACGAGGCCCTCGCACAGCAGGCCGATGAATCGTGGCAGATCGTTGATGAACTCAGCAGTGAGCTGAAATCGAATGCGTCGCGTTGGACCAGAATTCGTCGCGCCCTGTCTGTGACCTCTTTGAGCGCACGCTACCGCCAAAAGCATGGGGCATCTCCGCTTGGGGTGCTTCGTCGACGTCTCCGCCATCCTTTTAGAGGACACCAGTCATGACGCCTTCGGTTCCAGCACGTCGTCTTCCGCCCCCTGAACTGCCCGGTCACACCTGGCTGCGTTCGCTTGGTTCGGGTGGTTTCGCGGACGTGCACCTGTATCGCCAAGAACAGCCTGCGCGTGAAGTCGCCGTGAAGGTTGCGCGCTCGGTGGGCGATCAGGTGGAGTATGCGCAGATTCGCCACGAGGCCGATGTGATGACCTCCATCGCCGGCCATCCCGCCGTGGTGGAGTTGTATTCCATTGGAACCTCTCCGGATGGGCGTCCCTATCTGGAGATGGAGTTTTGCCCGGTAGCAAATGTGGCCGAGCAGGTGCGCCGAATGCCCTTGGCCGTGGATCGCGCGCTCGACGTCGTGATCAGGCTGTGCGGCGGTGTCGAAATGCTGCACCGCAATGGCTATGTTCATCGCGATATTAAGCCTGCGAACGTTATGTTCGATTCCTACTCCTACCCGGTGTTGGGTGACTTTGGTGTTGCTGCTCGCATCGGTGCTCTGGAGAAGGGGAGCTTGGATGGTTTTTCTGTTCTTTGGGCGCCTCCGGAACAGCACAATCGTTCGACTCATGCGCATCCGACCCAGGACGTGTGGGCGCTCGCAACGACGCTGTGGACTTTCCTCAGTGGTCGTAGTCCTTTCGAGGACCCGGTTGGTGACAATAGTGCCGCTTCTGTTGCTGCCCGCGTGTACGAGGGGCGAATTCGTGGTCTTTCGCGTCCTGATGCCCCGAAGGAACTGGAACGGGTCTTGCGCCACGCGATGCAATTGGATCCTCGAAAGCGAACCTCTTCTGCCGCCGAGTTAGGCCGTCAGCTTCAAGAAATCCAGACGCTCATGGGGCGTCCTGTGACGAAGATGGAGTTGCGCGATGGAAATGCGCTCTCCAGTTTTGGTGGGCAGTCTGCATCGGGATCTTCGGCGGACTCTTCTGCGTCATGGAATGCGGACCAGTCGGATCAATTTTCTGGGGGAGCCGCTCAAGACGAGGCAACGCGTCTTCGTGCGATGCCATCGATTGATGCGGAGCGTACGCGCCTGCGTCCATCTTCTGTGGATCTTCGCCCCTCTTCGGCTCCCGATTATTCCTTTACTTCGCCCGCACCTACCGGGGGGCCTGTTGGCGGCGATGTTTCTGCCAGCCCGGCCACGGCCTCGGGGATCAATGCAGCTCAGGAGGGTGCTTCAGGTGCGGCGTTAACGCAAGCTGGCGGCGCCGAACTTGGGGATCCTTCCGCGGCTAATCCGCAGATGGGTCAGGCGCCTGCAGCTGAGGGAGGGGCGAGTGAGGCGTTTGGGGCGGGCTATGCGCCTGCGCCGGACTCGTGGCGAGCTCCAGGGCACACGACCGAGAACACTTTCGATACCTCGCACCCCTTGGGATATCTGCCAGATGGTCGATCTTCGGGTCCGAAGAGAATCATCGCGATCGTTGCGCTTGTCGTCTTGGGAATGGTTGTTTTAGGCGCGGTTATTGTCGCAATGCTCACGGGTGGCGGGAAGATCGTCGGTGTCGGCGATACGACCCCGACTCCCTCCGCAAGCGTGACGTCAAGCGCTCAAGGAGAAGATCCTGTTTCGGTTCCTCCGCCTGCGGTCGAGCAGCTCGTTGCCCGCGTGAACGGGGACAATATTCAGTGGAGTTGGACGGATCCCGCGGCTGCTTCCTCTTCGGCTGGCCGCAGGCGCTACGTGTACACGGTGAGTAAGCCCGGCCAAGATGATGTCGTCGCGGATACTCGTCAGAATGCGGTTTCCGTGAAGACCGTTCCCGGTGACGTGTGCATCGAGGTTGTTTCGGT
>CAUTOM010000100.1:0-2864 GCA_963540435.1 uncultured Actinomyces sp. | reverse complement strand
TGTCGTTGATGAGGTCCAGCCAGGTGCGGCGCTCGCCCACGAGGATGCCGAAGTCACGGTTCTGGTCCGCAATCGCGGCGTCTGTCGCGGGGTTCTTGATGAGGGCGGCCAGCACGTCGGGGGCGGCGGTGATGGCGCCGACGCCCTGGCGGACCAGTTCGAGGACCTGCTCGGAGTTCTTGAAGGACGCGGCCAGCACGTCGGCCTTCAGGTCGTAGGTGCGCAGGGTGCGGTGGATTTCGGAGGCGACGCGCACGCCGTCGATGCCGTAGTTGTCCATGCGGTTGACGTAGGGGGCGACGTAGCGAGCCCCGGCCTTGGCGGCCATGAAGCCCTGCATCGAGGAGTGGATGCCGGTAGCGGTCACCTGCATGCCTTCGCGCACGATGCGCGGGATGGCGGCGAAGCCTTCGCGCGTGACGGGGAGCTTGATGAAGAGGTTGCCGCCGATTTCGCCGCGCAGCGCCCGGGCCTCGGCGACCATGTCGTCGGCGCGCTGGGAGACGATCTGGACGTGCAGCTGGGCGCCATCGGGCAGGACGGACTTGATCGCGTGGAGGACCTCGAGGGGTTCCTTGCCTTCGCGGTACAGGATCGTCGGGTTGGTCGTCACGCCGTCGATGGGCAGGTATTCGAGGGTCTTAGCGATCGCATCGACGTTCGCGTGATCGATGAGGATGAGCATGGGCGGCTCCTTTGCGCTGTCGTGGGTTTTTCGCACCCCTAGGATAGCGCGGGCGGGAGCAACCCACCGGCTGCTCCCGCCCGCAGTTCACACTCGATTGAGCTGTTCGATGATGAGCTTCGCCGCTTTTGTGTTGCCCCCTGCACTCCGCGTCTCTTGACGAAACTCGGAGAGGCGCGCATGGCACTCACGATCAGAGAGCACGCGCATAGCCGCCTCACGGAGGACATTGGGAGTTGCTTCGCGGATTTCCAACGCTTCACCCAATCCCAGCTCCTCCACCCGCCGCGCCACAGTCGGCTGGTCGTTACCAACAGGAACAACCAGCATCGGCACACCGTAGAAGAGTGCCTCATTGACACTATTCATACCTCCATGGGTAATAAAGAGAGATGCTTGCGAGAGCACCTCAAGTTGCGGAACCCTGCTGCGAACCATCGTCGTAGGAGGAAGGGGCCCTAGGTTCTCGGGGCGCACCGAGTTGCCGATTGCCATGACAACACGCACACCAGTACCTCCGAACGCTTCTACACAGCGACGGAAGAACCGCTCGGATTTATTGAGTTCTGTTCCGAGAGATATGTAGACGAGAGGTCCGCCACCTTCGGGAAGTTCACATGGCTCGTGGCGACATCCATCGATAGAAGCACCTACGAACGCATACCGAGATTGAGGAAATTCGCCGGCGTACACCTGGAAGCTCCGAGGCGTGTAGGTGATGTTGAGAGCAGGGCTATTACGCACAATCTCAGCCTCAAGCTCTCGGAATCGCCAGCCATATCGCCTACTCATAGGTGCGGAGATGAGCGCTCTCAGGCGCGGGAAACGGAAGATCGAGGTTAGGTACAACCCGCCGTTTCGACCGAAGTCTTCCAGCACATGCTCATTAAGCGCGAAGGTTGAGAAGATCCTAATGGGGACTATTCCCAAACGGTCGGCGAGCGCCTTGCCTGACACAAAGAGCATCTCGTAGAGCAGGCAGTCGTAGCCTGCGCCGATACGCAGCACCGTCCGATAAGCCGCACGCCAGCATCGCATGCGATCCTGGAATGGACGCGGGAAGAGGGGATAGTCATCGTAAGGGACGAAATGCGCGCCCGTATTTTCCACTGCTTCTCGCCACGCAGGAGAATGAATATAGGTGACACGATGCCCCATATCAGTGAGTACCCGAGCTAATCCGAGCGTCGGGTTCGTATGGCCAGCAAACGGTAGATTCACCATGAGAATGGAGTAGGAATTGCGCTCATTCATAGAAATGACCTACACCGTTTTTGATGACTGCGATAGCTTCCTCACTGAGCACCTGAGCATCGAAACACTTGAGGAAAGCAGCGATGAAGTCCACCTTTTGACACATTCGCTCATACGATTCCGCAACGATCAGCGGATCGACCCACACATCTACAAGCAGGACCAACACTTCAGCAACCTCACGGGGGAATGCACAGCCGATTTCACCAGACTCGATTCCCTGGCGCAGCATTTGTTCCAGGTGGGGCGCAAGCTTTGTCAGCGTGTTACGCAATGATTCCAGTAAGGCTTCTGGAACCTCACTCACCCAGTTGGCGCGCCCAAGACCACTTTGCGGACTAGACGCAACCATATGCTTCGCGAGGACCGTTACCCTATCGGTCACCGATGCATCAGATTGTGCAGCCAGGTCTTCAACAAATGCGTTCAGATAGTGCAACTCCCCCACAACAACGGAACGCAGCACCTCCTGTTTCGACGAGAAATGATGATAGATCGCCCCCTTCGACATGCCGCTTGTCGTGACGATATCTTGCATCGTTGTCATGTCGTAACCCTTATCTGCGAAGAGCTGGCGAGCGGCTATACAGATCGCTTCCCGGGTACGCTCGGATTTCTCAGCCTGATTCACACAACCCCCATTCCAGACCGTCGGTCGGTTTTATTGTACGTCCCTCCTTCACACCCAGCAAGACAAGCCACCGAAGAGTCCGGAAGACAAGAGCAGCCACACTGCCACGACTTAACGAAAGACCCAGCTCCCCACCCTCTTTGCACCCTCCCCCACCCACGCAGCCGCAACACAAATCCTTGAATGCCTCCAAGACAAAACACGCACGTAACCAACTCATACAGCGTCATCGCCCCCCGAGTCACCCTTGCATACAAGAAGCGGGGGGGGGCCGCCCACCGGCGGCTCCCCCCC
>CAUTOM010000099.1:0-2975 GCA_963540435.1 uncultured Actinomyces sp. | reverse complement strand
TGGCCTCACAGGCCCTGGTCGATCTTGATGAAGTTGCCTCGCTCATCGCCTTGTTTGGGGACCGTCTCAATATCTGTATCGACGTTGAAGAGGGGCGTATTCGTCCGCGCGGCTGCGAAGGCGAGGTGGGAGACGTGTGGAGAGTGTGTGAACGCCTTGAAAACGCCGGAGCAAGGCGCTACATCGTTACTGAGAAGAAGAGGGATGGAGCGCTTATGGGACCGCCCGTAGAACTCCTGAGAGATCTACGGGCGAGAACACGCGCTGCTCTTGTTGCTTCGGGCGGAATCCGCCACTTAGACGATATCCGCACCCTCACACGCGAGAGCTATATTGAGGGCGCAATCGTTGGGAAAGCACTCTATGTGGGAAGTTTAAGTTTGGCGCAGGCCTTGGAGGCCTCACAGAGCGTTTGCTAGTGCTTGGGCAAGGGCCTTCGCTTCTTCTGCGCTGAGTTCAATCACGAGGCGTCCACCGCCTTCGCTGGGAATACGCATGACAATCCCACGACCTTCTTTTTCTGCCTCTAAAGGACCGTCGCCGGTGCGCGGCTTCATAGCTGCCATGTCCGTTTCCCTTCCGAAAGATCGGTATTTAAACACTTATATTCTACCGGGAACGACCTATTTTAGTAGGGATGTGAATTAGTCGTGTCCAACTACTCTTTCCACAGCCTCTTCGGCGCTATCGACCACGTAGAGCAGTTCCGGGTCCTCATTGGCGATCATTCCGGATGCGCGCATCGTTGAATTAATCCATTCAACCAGACCACCCCAGTAGTCTCGGCCGACCAAAACGATAGGGAAGGACTTGACCTTGCCCGTCTGCACCAAGGTCGCGGCTTCGAAAAGCTCATCCATTGTTCCAAAGCCACCGGGCATGACGATAAATCCCGACGAGTACTTCATGAACATCGTCTTGCGTGCGAAGAAATACCGGAAATTCACTCCGATATTCACCCATTCATTCATTCCTTGTTCGTGAGGAAGCTCAATTCCAAGGCCCACGGAGCTCCCGCCAGCTTCCCAAGCTCCTCGGTTTGCAGCCTCCATAATTCCCGGGCCGCCGCCTGTGATGACCGCGTAGCCAGAGCGCACTAAGAGCGAACCAATGGTGCGTGCCTGCTTCCAATCTTCGCTCCCCGCAGGTGTACGAGCCGATCCGAAAACCGACACCGCAGGTCCTAAATCAGCCAGTGCGCCAAAACCCTCGACAAACTCAGATTGGATGCGCAGAACCCGCCACGGGTCCTCGTGCAACCAATCCGCGGAAGACTGGCTCCGCAAGAGCCCGGCATCGGAAGTTTCGTGAGGGATCTTTCCTCCGCGAAGGATCACGGGGCCTCGGCGATAGGAAGTCTGCGAACTATGAGTATCCATGATGTCCTCTACTTTTTCTGGGCGAAAATGAGTGGATCGAAAGGAGTGGAAATGACAAGCTCGCCAGTGATCAGTTGCTGGCGCATGGTAGCAAGCGTCTCCTTCAGTTCTGGAGTCATCAGCGCCTCGTGGGCAGCAAATGGTGCCAGAACAACCCCGTTATTATCAAGAGAATCAATGACCGCCTGAGAGGAAAACTCGCTTCCGCGTGCGGCCGTAATTGCCTCACTCAGGTGGTCCTTGGTCAGCGTCGATACACCGGTGATGATCTGGGCAGAATCTGTTGGAGCCCCATCCCCCATCCAGACGAGCCTTTGAGCAGAGTTATTTCCTGCTTCTTCGAGAGCACGAAGAGCTCCTTGATTGCCTGCGTCAGCAAACGGAACAAGAATGTCCGCACCGCCGCTCAAGGCCTTCGAGGCCGCGTCTTTGATGCTGGATTCCTCATCACTTCCGGTAAATGTCCCTTTCAGGCGCGTCGGGTCCCAGCCGAGAAAACGGATTGAGGTCCCATACGCCTGGTTGTAGGCGTCGACGCCCTGCATGAAAGCATCCATCAGTGCTTGACGTCCAGTGGTTTCCACTCCCCCAAAGCCAGCGATTGTTCCCGTGGTTGTCATTCCGGCTGTTGCGTAGCCCGCAAGATAGGCCCCCTGTGTTGCTTTCGAGGCCACAACCTTGCCATTGCTCACCTCGCTGGGCTTCCCGCCAGCGACGAAATCTGAATCGACAGTAATAAAGCGTACTTTCGAGTACTTGCGCGCAGCCTGAGTCGTGGCCTCGGCAACCCCTTGGCCTTCTGAAACGATGATCGTGCAGCCGTCCTCAAGGAGTCCTTTCAGCTCCCCCGTGCCCGTCGCCAGTTTCGTTTCTCCTCCGATTTCCGAGGCGGCCTGTGCGATTGCCCTCTTAGCAGGAGTTTGCGAGGCCTGAGAGTCCCAGCCGGAAGCATCGGAGATCCCGCAGATCTTCGGCGAAGCCGACGAGGGGGAGGACTGCGCCGAGCATGCTCCGAGAAGAAGCGCAGTGATTGCGGCCAGGAGACGCGCTGAGGAGTGTCTGGTCATGTCTTTCATCTTAAAGGAGCTCGGTGTGCCCGCTGCGCGCCAAGGAATCAACAGCTTTCTTCACGTCCTGAGCGCGATGTCGATCAACGACGAGGATTGCGTCCTGCGTTGCAATCACCGCAAGATTCTCGGCACCAACCAGAACGATCTTTTGTCCGGTCAAAGAGCGAACGAAGGTCTGAGGAGAATCAATGCGCAGAGCCTCGCCTTCAGGACTGATATCGGCGAGGGCATCAAAGTCACCGACATCTGTCCACCCCATGTCGCGAGCTGGAACAACGGCAACACCCCCTTGGAGCGATAAAGGCTCAGCAATCGCATGATCGATGGCGATCTTCGTCAACAGCGGCCAATGTTCATCCAAAACCGCGTCAAAATCCACACTCCCCCACGCGTCGGCAATCTTGCTGAGGTGGAGGTCCATATCCGGATGGAACTGAGCGAGACGATGCGCAAGAGTCCCGGCCCTCGTGATGAACATTCCCGCATTCCACAGATATCCCGCTTCAACGTAGGCGCGAGCGGTTTG
>CAUTOM010000098.1:0-3010 GCA_963540435.1 uncultured Actinomyces sp. | reverse complement strand
CCCACGCCGGCCCCGCGCCCCTCTGCTGGAGCAGCAGCAGGCGCTGACCTCATCCGCCAGCGTTGGGGCGATGTCGTTGAACGCCTTGCGACCCACAGCAGGGTTGTGTGGAGTTTGCTCTCGCAAAATGGGCAATTGGGTGCCGTTGATGGGGATCAATTGGTACTGCTCTTCCCCAGTCAGGGAATGGTTGCCAGCTTTACAAACGGGGGACGTGCGAAGATCGTGGAGGACACGATCTATGACGTCTTGGGTGTTCGTTTGCACGTCAGCGCACAGGTTGGACAAGCAGGCGGCGGCCCGGCGGTTTCAACGCCTTCAGCCAACGCGCATGCCGCAGCCACGGCGCCCGCGCAGGGCGCTAGCCAACAGTCGGCACCCCAGCGTGGGCTAAGCCGCGAAGCTGAGCATCGCGCCGAAGCGCCGCAGGAAGCAGCCGTTTGGCAGGTTGCGACGCCTCCTAAGCCCGCGGAAAGCGCGCCCACGCAGGGATTGCGTGTTCCAGCTCAGCCGATTGACGCGACGCAGCCCTATGACCCGCAGTCCCCCGCGTCTTACGATTGGCGCACCCAGGAGCCGCCCCCTTTTGATCCCGGCGAAGACACCGATGAAGACGGCGACGCAGAGCTCGAAGTGCCTGCGGTTTCGCAGTCTGTGTCGCAGCCCGCGCCCCCTCAGGGCAGCGCCCTCGATCAGCCTGAAGACGACGATGAAGACGAATCAGAGTCTTTCGCACCGACCTCGGGATGGAGCGAGGCGGTCATTCAACCGCCCAGTTTTGATCCCGAAGAAGAGGAATCGGTGCCCTCGGTTCCTGCTTTTGCAGAGGTGACTCCCTTGCCCTCGCAGCGCTTCGCTGGGCTTGCTGCGCGTGAGGAAACGAATGAGAGCGACGCAGAAGAGACCTCACCGGAAACGGAGGACGATCCCTTCGAAGCGCCCACTGTTTCTGCTGCAGAAGACGATAGCGCCAGCATCGATGACGAGGACATGTCCGAGTCGAATCTCTTCGGGATTCCCGCGGTTTTGGATATTCTGGGCGGAACCATCATTGAGCAGAAGACTGACGAGCAGGGAGGATGGTGACGCGTGTACGAAGGAGCTCTTCAAGATCTCATTGATGAACTTGGCCAGCTCCCCGGAGTTGGGCCAAAGAGCGCGCAACGCATGGCTTTGCATCTTCTCGAGGCCGAACCTGAGGACGTAGAGCGCTTGACCACCGCGATCAATGCTGTGCGCAACCAGGTCAAGCATTGCTCGGTGTGTGGGAACCTCACGGAAGACGACGAATGCTCGATTTGTCGCGATCCGCGCCGCGATCCCAGCATCATTTGCGTTGTGCAGGAACCGAAGGATATTCAAGCAATTGAGAATTCTCGGGTTTTCCGCGGGCGCTATCACGTGCTGGGTGGAGCCATTGACCCGATCCACGGAATTGGTCCGGATCAACTGAGGATCCGCCAACTCTTGGGGCGTCTCTCTGACGGTGTTGTTCAAGAAATCATCATCGCAACGAACCCGAATATCGAAGGGGAAGCGACGGCCTCGTATCTGGCCAGAACCCTGTCCACCATTGGGGTGACAACAACGCGCCTGGCCATGGGGCTTCCCGTGGGCGGCGACCTAGAATACGCGGACTCCATTACCCTTGGTCGGGCAATGGAAGGCCGGCGCAATATGTCCTGAATGTCGACGGAAACTGTGAAAGGATCTCGACGTGAGCACTTCAGAATCCAACTTCATCCGCCCCGATGGGACGCCCGCGCGCATTCTTGTCGTCGACGATGAATCCGTCCTCGCTGAACTCTTGGGATCGGCCTTGAGGCATCAGGGCTGGGAGACAAAAACCGCAGCCAACGGCTGGGAAGCCTTGGATAAGGCCGATACTTTTGACCCCGATGTCGTCGTCTTGGATATCCAGATGCCCGGCCTCGACGGAATGGAAACCCTTGAACGCCTGCGTAAGCGCAAGCCCCATCTTCCGGTCCTGTTTTTGACGGCACGTGACGCCGTTGCCGACCGCGTTGCCGGACTGCGTGCTGGTGCAGATGACTATGTGACGAAGCCCTTCGACTTGGATGAAGTCACCGCGCGAATCGATGCGCTGCTTCGCCGATCTGGAATGGCTTCGGTCACCGCTGAACGTGTTCTGACCGTTGGCGATCTGACCCTAGACGAAGACTCGCATGACGTTGCTCGTGGTGGTGAAGCTATCACGCTCACGAACACCGAATTCGAGCTGCTGCGGTACTTCATGGAAAACCCGAACGTTGTCTTGTCGAAGTCGCAGATTCTCGACCGCGTGTGGTCCTACGACTTTGGTGGTCAGGCGAACATCGTCGAGCTCTACATTTCGTATTTGCGTAAGAAGATCGACGCTGGGCGTGACCCCATGATTCACACGGTCAGAGGAGCTGGTTATATCCTCAGGCCCGCCTCCTAGGAGCGCCAATGACAAGCTCTGCCCCTCAAGCTTCGAATACCGAATCGCAAGCGCGCGTTCCCACGCACAGTGCTCCTCAAACGAAGCGCAAGCGATCGCGTCTTCTCACTGTTCGCCTGAGTCGTTTTCTTGCTGCAGCCGTCGCTTTGGCGTTGGTGACTATGCTTGCCGCCTCGGCGCTCGCAATGCGTTCGTGGATGTCCTCCAAGATTGATAGTTCGCTTGAATCCATGCTCAGCAGGCTTGGAGAGAACGCAGAGCTCAGCTTGCAGCAACCTGTTCCTCCGCCCCCTCCTCCGACGGGTGGGTCACAGGACGACCAGGATGATCACGATGATGACCACGGTTCATCACAGTCGAACTCCCCAAGTTCCTCTGCTTCGCCAAGTGAACATGGACCGCGCGGCTTGCGGGGTCCAGGTTCTGCAGAAGGCCAGTTGCAGCTCATCAAGGACGACGATGAGATCGTTTCAGGCGTCGTCAAGCAATTTGATGTGGTGGAGCTCGATAGTGCCGCTCAGCAGCAGATTCTCTCCTTGCGCTGTGATGGACATGGACACAATGTCA
>CAUTOM010000097.1:0-3126 GCA_963540435.1 uncultured Actinomyces sp. | reverse complement strand
CCCGGCGACCCGAGGCCCAAAATCCCCTGGACCTTGACTCCGATGTTCTCGGGGGGCAAACTTCCCAGATTGACTGCAATGAGGCCACCTTGCGAGTGCCCAACGATGATGATGGGCTCGCTTGCGTAATCGGATGGATGAACCCCGTCTTCACTCATTGCCTGGTGAAGAGCGCGAATAATGCCCATTCGCATGGATGAACCAAGGCCCAAAGACTCGCGGATATTCGTTTCCATATCCGCGGGGTTAGGGGTCGAGGGCGTATCAAAGTGGTTTGTCCCCGGGATCGACACCAACCAGCGCCGTTGCTGGCCTTCTCCGACCCTGGTGATTTTGATCGATTGGCCGAACGTTCCCGCCCAGTACAGGTCATCAATATCTGCTGCCATATCCTGAAGAGAACGCGGAGCCCACAGGCGATGGGCCTGAGAAGTGGGGTGTCCGGGATACTCGATGATGTCCGGCCCCATCTCAGAGTCAAAGTACTTGTCCGCGTGTGCAGCTCCACCCGTCATTTGTCCCAGGGATGTTCCCGCAATGAGCATCCCTGCCATCAGCGCTTCGTAGCCATCACGAGGCGTCACTTGCGCAAGGCGCTGCAGCTTCCCACTGCGATCCCATCCCACGATCGCATCAAATGCCGCTGCCGCATGAACGATGGCACCGGCCGTTCCTGCGATCGACGCGAGCACCCGCACGAGAAGAACATCGAGTCCGGGTTCGCGGAAGAAGATCGACTGAGATTGCTCCGAGACTGCTTCGCCGAGGCGGTCCGATTGCATGCGCAAACGGCTGCGAATATCCGTGGGAAGAAAACCCATTGCCGAGGCCGCACCAACCGCGAGTGCTGAGAGGAGTTTGGGAGCAAGTGGGATCAGCTTCACGCGCAGGTAGAAGGAGGAGAGGGAGTGAGGGGCACGCCTGCGTGCGTAGTAGTTGCGATAGCGTCGCGTTTTCATGAATCCCTCCTTCCTTTCACGATAGCCTAACCCCGTATGGGTGCAGGTGGGGACAGTTTGAGGTCATGCTACTGGATTCATAGTCGTATCCGCTGTTAGAATTTTCCCGATTGTTTCGCGCTTTTCCGCGAAGCTTGCTATCCCATAGAAAGAAGACCTCCATGAAGCGTTCGTCATATCGCGTGTTCGCACTGTGCAGCGTCCCCGTACTTGCCGGTGCAATTCTTGTGGGCGGCGGGAGTTTCCACAGTTCAGAGGCGTCAACTGACATCCCGATCTCGGTTTCGGGTGAGGTCTATACTCCCGGAAGCGACATCGTGACTCTGCCCGCCGATGTGGATCCCGCCCAGTCGCCAGCGCTCGTGTGCCGTGCAGCCGATCCCAAGGAATCGTACGCGATTGGTTTCCAGGGCGTTCTCGATATGACAAATGTGTGGACGAATTACGAGGACATGGCTACCTATGGCCGCCTCACGAATCCCGCTGCCTTCAACCGTTTGGTCATCACCGGTGAGTGGACGACCAGCATGACCGTGGACACGAATGACGTTGATATCGATACTGCAGCGTACACAGTTGAAGCTGTCCAGAAGCAGTTCGAGAAGGCAAATGCCGCAACTGGCGAGGCTTTCTCAAAGGCAATGCGCGTCCAGAGTGTGTCGGTTGTCAACGGAACCTTCACTGCGACCTACCGCCTCATGCACCAAGATGCCAGCGGAAATTGGGTCGATGGAACCACTGCCGGTGCCTTGGAAGATGCGTCCATGCGTCCTAACAAGGTGTACTTCCCGAGCCTCGAAGGAAGCCTGACAGTTTCTCAAGCGCGTATGAATGCCTCCGCAAGCTCATCGATTCAGGCAACCTCTCCGAGCGTCACCGGTAACTTGGATATTCCCGCCCTTGCCGGCGTTCCTTTCCTCGCTGGCATCCGCCCCGTTAACTTCACCAACGGTGTGGGAGCTCCTGTCACCATCCAGCTCAAGCAGCAACCCTCACTCACGGTCACCTACTCCTCTGATGACGCGGCACATGCGCTTCCCGCAGAGATCACCGCAATGGAGTACACACAAGAAGGTGCGATTGGGTCCGCTCCCGTCACAGACTTGCCTCGCCCGGCAAAGACTGTTGTCGACACCGCTGATATCAAGTGGGATTGGAAGGGAAATGAGGGCATGACCCGTACCCAGTCCGCTTGCGGTGGCGTCACCTACAACACAAAGTGGGCTCCGACCGTCAAGCAGACGTCTTCTCCCACTCCGGGTACGACTTCTTCTCCGTCGCTCCCCGCTGCGGTCCCTTCAGAAAACCCGAAGAGCCCCCTGGCGCGCACAGGTGTGGCTGATTTCGTCCTTCCGCTGGGCGGCCTGCTTGCCCTCGCAGGTGTGGCCACAGTTGCTACGACGCGTCGGCGCGCATAACTGATCGCGCGCACAAGGCCCCAGCGGCCTCGGCGATCAATAACGTCACTGCCCCCACTCCGACACCGTTTCGGAGTGGGGGCAGTCATTTTTCCCTCTTGACACATATACCCCCCGGGGGTATATTTCTAAGCACAAGGAGGATCACCATGGCTCACGGATATACCGAAGAAACCGAGCACTACCTTAAGCGTCTTCGCAGAATCGAAGGCCAACTGAGGGGGTTGCAACGAATGGTTGCAGAGGACACCTACTGCATTGATGTCCTCACGCAAATCTCTGCAGTGCAGTCCGCTCTGGACTCCGTTGCACTTGGCCTCCTTGAAGATCACATGAATCACTGCGTTCTTCACGCCGCCCAACACAGCGAAGAAGAAGGGCGCGAAAAGATCCAAGAAGCCACAAAGGCAATCGCGCGACTGGTGAAGTCCTAAGCGCACACCGTAACGTCTCTCCATTTTTTCACCACCAAAGAAAGGCGCCATCATGGCACAGGAAATTGATCGCACCGTCGAACTCTCCATCAACGGAATGACCTGCGGACACTGCGTCGCATCTGTCACCGAAGAACTGAGTCAGGTCCCCGGTGTCCTGAACGTCGAGGTCATCCTCAACTCCGGCGGAACCTCGAAGGCCACCGTTGTCACCAACACCGAACTCGATGACAACGCTCTGCGCGATGCTGTTTCCGAGGCCGGCTTCGAATTGGTTGGAATCGCTCGCGATTTCTGACCTCCTCAACCGGGGGT
>CAUTOM010000096.1:0-3252 GCA_963540435.1 uncultured Actinomyces sp. | reverse complement strand
TGTGCGCTTTGCGCACCGTCGTAGAGCAGGTGCTCGTAGATCTCATCGGTGATCACCCACACGCCGTGCTTGAGAGCCCACTGACCGATGGCCGTCAGCTCAGCGGGAGTATAAACAGCACCCGTTGGGTTCGACGGTGAGCACAGAAGAAGAAGCTTTGTGCGAGGGCTGCGCGCGGCCTCGAGCTGGTCAACGGTGACCTTGTAGTCCTGATCGGCGCCCGCGAAAACTTCCACCGGGGTTGCACCCGCGAGCTTGATCACCTCGGGGTAGGTGGTCCAGTAGGGGGTGGGGAGGATGGCCTCGTCTCCGGGGTTCAGCAGCGAGGCAAAAGCCTGAAAAACCGCCTGTTTTCCGCCGTTAGTCACCAAAACTTGGTCGGGGCTGACCTCGTATCCGGAATCGCGAAGAGTCTTGCGTGCGATTGCTTCCTTGAGAGCGGGAAGCCCCGAGGCTGGAGTGTAACGGTACATCGCAGGGTTGCGCGCCGCTTCGAGCGCGGCCTCGACAATGTAATCGGGGGTTGCGAAATCAGGTTCGCCCGCACCGAAACCAACGACGGGGCGTCCCTGAGCCTTCAGCGCTTTGGCCTTTGCATCGACGGCAAGGGTCGCTGAGGGAGTGATATTTGCGAAGCGCGTTGAGACGCGGGAAGCTGATGAAGTATCCACGCGAACATTGTGGCATGGATGGATGCATTTATTGGTGTGCGTCACAATTTGAGCACTTACGAGGCGCGCGCATCGTGGTGAGTTGGACAGGAGGCCTCTTCTCCCCTAAACTCAACCGAGCAAGTCTTTTTTGAAAGAGTTGCAGTAGGGCAGTGGCGCAATTGGTAGCGCACCGGTCTCCAAAACCGGCGGTTGTGGGTTCGAGTCCCGCCTGCCCTGCCACTCAGGTGCATAACTATTGGAGGAACGATGAGCGAATCCCAGGCTCGCCGTGAAGAATCCCCGCGGGTGGATCGCACGAAGAAGCGTGCAACCCCCTCGCGCGATGGCGCACCTCAAACCAAGGAAAAGCGCCCGAATATTTTCAAGCGTATGGTGATCTTCGTCTCTCAGGTGATCTCTGAGATGAAGAAAGTCATTTATCCCAGCGGTTCTGAGACTTGGACGTACTTCATCGTCGTCATTGTGTTTGTTGCCGCAATTATGGCTTTCACTGGCCTTCTTGATTTCTTATTCGGTAGACTGAACTCATTGGTATTTGGCTGAAACCGTTAACCCGCCCGCAGGAATGCAGGCGGGTTTCTTCTACGACTCGGCCGCGAACACCGCGTGAGCGTTAAGCACAGGAGGAAAACCCGTGAGCCTAGACAATATCGAAGAGGCCCCGATCGACACCTTTGACGGTGGAATCGCACCCGAAGCTGATCTGGAAACTACCGCACAGCGCGAAGACGACGTTGCAGAGCGCCTTGAGGATGCTCCCGTCGAGCGCGAGGAAGCACGTGAAGAAGGCGAAGCGGAAGCTGGCGTCGAAGAAGCAGCTGAGCAGGCGGCCTCGTCAGACGATGACCCGGTAGAAAAGCTGCGCCGCGAACTCTACATGTCTCCCGGCGACTGGTACGTCATTCACACCTACTCCGGTCACGAGCGCAAGGTGAAGGCAAACCTTGAGCAGCGTATTACCAACCAGAACATGGAAGACTCGATTTTCCAGGTCGAGGTTCCCGATGAGTACGTGATGGAGTACCGCGGAAACGCGAAGAAGCGCGTTCGTCGCGTGCGTATTCCCGGCTACGTCATCGTCTGCATGGACTTCAATGAAGACTCCTACCGCGTGGTGAAGGAAACCCCCGCGGTCACGGGCTTCGTAGGCGACCAGCACAACCCGGTTCCGCTTTCGATCGACGAGGTCGTCATGCTGCTGACCCCGAATGTTCTCGAGGCCGCGGCTGCACAAGAGAAGAGTGCTCCCGCCCCCGTCCAGGAAGTTCAGACCCAGTTCGAGGTCGGCGAGGTTGTCACCGTCATCGACGGCGCATTCGCCACCATGAGCGCTGTGATTTCTGAGATCATGCCTGAAACCCAGCGTCTGAAGGTCTTGCTGACCATCTTCGAACGTGAGACCCCCATGGAGCTCACCTTCGATCAGGTCGAGAAGATCGAAGAGTAAACGCCTCGTGGCGTGACCTCGAGCACCAAGACTTGGGGGAGCGTCCACATCGCGTTATGATGTAGATTCGTGCGTCTGGGTGGACTATGTCCGCAGGTTGCTCTTCCTGTGGGCGTCACGTGGATGCATGCCGCGGTAGTCTCCGCGGCCCAGTAAGAAATAGAAAGACCCGAAATATGGCACCGAAGAAGAAGAAGGTCACCGGCCTCATTAAGCTGCAGATCGCTGCAGGCGCCGCGACCCCTGCTCCGCCCGTTGGTCCCGCACTGGGCCAGCACGGCGTTAACATCGTCGAATTCACGAAGGCATACAACGCTGCAACTGAGTCGCAGCGCGGTTCGATCGTCCCGGTTGAAATCACCGTCTACGAAGATCGCTCCTTCACCTTCGTCCTCAAGACCCCTCCGGCCTCCGAGATGATCAAGAAGGCTGCAGGTGTTGCAAAGGGTTCGGGTACCCCGAACACCGCCAAGGTTGGATCGATCACCATGGACCAGGTGCGCGAAATCGCCCAGGCCAAGATGGTTGACCTCAACGCCAATGACATTGATGCCGCTTCCAAGATCGTCGCGGGCACCGCGCGTTCCATGGGTATCACTGTTCAGGACTGACCCTTTATTACCTCGTGGTAGGGCAGGCGCTGCCCGACACCCACACCTGCAAGGAGAAGAAGCAGAATGACGAAGCGCTCTAAGAGCTACCGCGCAGCGGCGGAGAAGATCCACGCTGGCGAACTGTACAGCCCCCTGGCCGCAATGCGTTTGGCCAAGGAAACCTCGGTCACCAAGTTCGATTCAACCGTCGAGGTTGTTATGCGACTGGGTGTCGATCCCCGCAAGGCGGATCAGATGGTCCGAGGCACCGTTTCCCTGCCGCACGGCACCGGCAAGACCGCTCGGGTCTTGGTCTTCGCCGTTGGCGAGCGCGCACAGGAAGCACTCGACGCTGGAGCCGACGAGGTCGGCGGCGACGAGCTCATCGAAAAGGTTGCAAAGGGCTACACCGACTTTGATGTCGCCGTTGCAACCCCGGACCTCATGGGCAAGGTCGGCCGTCTGGGCCGCGTCCTGGGTCCTCGTGGCCTCATGCCGAACCCCAAGACCGGCACCGTGACCATGGACGTCGCCAAGG
>CAUTOM010000095.1:0-3255 GCA_963540435.1 uncultured Actinomyces sp. | reverse complement strand
ACCACACCACGTGCACCGCCGATTTCCTCGACAGCCTTGATGTTGTCAATAACGCGCTCAGTTTCGGTGTCGATGACGCCGACCAGGAGCGGAACGCGACCGTCGACAATGCGAACAACCTCGCGCTGGATCTGCTGACGACGCTCGGAGGTCGAGAATGCAACCTCACCGGTCGAGCCGGAGACGAAGAGGCCGTTCAGCCCCGCACCAATCATGCGGTTGATGTGGCGCTCCAGCGAGGCAACGTCCAGTTCGCCGTTCTTCAGCGGGATAGCCAACGGCGGGACAACGCCGCGAATCTGTGAAGTCATCAGTTCTCTCCTCCGAGTGTTGGATGCAGCAGCGAGGGTGCAGCCCCCAGGAGCTTGCGGGTGTAGGGATCCTTCGGGGACGCCAGCAATTCAGCTGCCGGTCCCTCTTCAACGACCTTTCCGCCATTCATCACAGCGATCCGGTCAGAAACGTAGCGAACAGTTTGAATATCGTGCGAGATGAAGACCATCGCCAGGCCCAGTTCACTCTTGAGGTCCGTGAGCAGGTTGAGGATCTGTGCGCGCACCGAAACATCCAGTGCGCTCGTGGGCTCGTCAGCGATGATCGCATCGGGGCCAATGGACAGGGCTCGGGCGATTGCCACACGTTGACGCTGACCACCGGAGAGCTGGCCCGGAAGCGCATCCAAGGCGCTCGAAGGCAGACCCACCAAAGAGATCAGCTCTTGCACGCGCTTGGCGCGCGAGGCCTCGTCACCGATACCGTGCACGCGCAGTGGATCAGCGAGCTGATCGGCGACGTGCATGCGCGGGTTGAGTGCGGTTGCTGGATCCTGGAAGACCACCGAGACGACGCGTCCGATACGCCTACGCGCATCAGCGCCACGCTTCGTGACTTCCTCACCGTTGAAGAACACCTTGCCCTTCGTCGCCATCTGCAGGCCACACATGACGTTCGCGGTCGTGGACTTGCCACAGCCCGATTCACCAACGATACCCAGCGTCTGTCCACGCTCAATGCGCATATTGACACCGCGAACCGCGTGCACCTTGTTGGGACGGAACAGCGAGCCGGTGCGGGAGTTGAAGGTCACCTCAACGTCTTTGAGCTCGATGATCGGAGTTTCAGTACTCATCAGTCTTCCTCCTGCCCTTCTTCAGTGACGACGGATTCGCTTGCGACACGAACCTCTTCGCGAGGCGGTAGTGCCGCGTAGACGTGCTCGGGACCCACCTCAGTGAGGACCGGTCGAATATCGAGGCCATAGTCGGGGTGCGAGGAACGAGGAGCGAAGCGGTCGCCCTTCGGGAAATCTCGAGGCGAGGGAACAGTTCCGGGAACCTGGTGGAGGCGTCCGGAGCCGGCCTCGATCGAGAGGACTGCGCCCAGCAGGCCGCGAGTGTACTCGTGGGTCGGGTGCTTGAGCAGTTCCTTGGTCGGCGCCTGCTCGATGACCTGACCGGCGTACATGACGGTGATCTTGTGAGCCACCTCGGCGACAAGCGCCAAGTCGTGGGAGACGAAGATCATTGCGAAGCCGAGCTTCTCGCGCAACTCGTTGAGCAGGTTGATGACCTGCTTCTGAACGGTCACGTCCAGAGCGGTGGTCGGTTCGTCAGCAATGATGAGCTTCGGGTCGCGGGTCAGAGCCATAGCGATCAGAACGCGCTGACGCTGGCCGCCGGAAAGCTCGTGCGGGTAGGACTCGAGGGTGCGCTTGGGATCCAGGCCCACCAGTTCGAGGAGTTCCTCTGCAGTGCGGGTTCCGCCACGCTTGGTCAGCTGCTTCATCTGTGCCTTGATGAGCATGGCCGGGTTCAGCGAGGAAAGCGCATCCTGGTAGATCATTGCCATCTCGTGGCCCAGAAGCGCACGACGCTCTTCATGCTTCATCTCCAGCAAGTTCTTACCTTCGTAGAGGATCTCACCGGTGATCTCTGCCTTGGGATCGATCAAGCCCATGATGGTCAGAGCCGTGATCGACTTACCACAGCCGGACTCACCGACCAGACCCATGGTTTCGCCAGCGCGAACCTTGAAGGACACGTGATCGACGACGTTGACATCGCCGTGGCGCTCAAACTTGATGCACAGATCCTTGACCTCCAGGAGAGGCTCTCCGGTGAAGTCATCTTCGAAGCGGTCGGTGCGCTTACCTTCGACAACTTCCAGATCGTCGAGGCGTGCCTGCAGGGATTCTGCCTGCTCAGCGTAGGCGCGACGAGGATCGAGAAGGATACGGTCGGCTTCGCGCTCAGAGTTCTTATCGACCTGGGCAACAGCTGCCGTGGAGGGAGCCGCGACCATCGCGTCCGTGATGCCTTCCGAGAGAATGTTCAAGCACAACACGGTGATCATGATGAACAGGCCGGGGAAGAAGGCGGTCCACCAGTAGCCCAGCAGGACCGAGAGGTAGGACGAAGCCTCGGACAAGATATTGCCCCAGGTGGGGACCATGGTTGCGGGAAGGCCTGAACCGATGAAGGTCAGCGAGGCCTCGAGGATGATCGCATCTGCGACCAAGACCGTGGCGAAGACCAAAACCGGAGCAGCAGTGTTACGCATGACGTGCTTGACGAGGATCCACGGTGCACGGGCACCGGAGACGATCACTGCACGCACGTAGTCTTCACCGTATGCAGCCATCACGTTTGCGCGAACAATACGTGCCAACTGCGGGATGTAGACGAATGCGATCGAGAAGATGATGACGAAGACAATGCCCATCTTGTTGTCGGACTGGGCAAGTGTGCGTCCGAAGACCAGAACCGTAACGGCCGCCATTGCGATACCGGGGACAGCCATGATGATGTCCAGGATGCGCATGATGGTCTCGGAGATGGCCTTGCGCGTCACGGCTGCGATCGATCCGATGATTGCGCCGAAGAAGAGGGCGATCACGGTTGAGCACAGGCCGATGAGCAGTGAGTAGCGACCACCGAAGAGGACGCGAGAAAGAATGTCTCGACCCGCGTGGTCAGTACCGAAGAGGTGAGCCGAAGACGGCCCCTGCCACGGCGTATCGATGAATTCGGGCGAATAGGGTGCCACGAAGGGCGCGAGGATTGATACAAGAACGATCAGTGTCAAAACACCGATTGCGATCTTGGATCCCAAAGACATCGCACTGATGCGTGAGAAATGCGCACCCTTCGCGGTGACCTTTGCGAGTTTTGCTTTTTGGTTCATGACTCACACCGACCTAATACGCGGGTTGATGAGCAGGTAGAGCATGTCAACGATGATGTTGACAACGATGAA
>CAUTOM010000094.1:0-4067 GCA_963540435.1 uncultured Actinomyces sp. | reverse complement strand
GCACCTACGCTGCACCGCCTCGGTATTCAGGCTTTCGAACCTCAGCTCATTGAAGGTAAGGCAATTCAGCTTCACCCGCTGGCTTGTGGTGCCTTCAACGCTGACTTCGACGGTGACCAGATGGCAGTTCACTTGCCGCTGGGTGCAGAGGCGCAGGCTGAAGCCCGCATCCTCATGCTGTCGACCAACAACATTCTCAAGCCCTCGGATGGACGCCCCGTGGCCATGCCTTCGCAGGACATGATCATCGGTCTGTTCCACCTGACCTCGGATCCCGATCCCTCGGTTGAGGTTGCCCGCGATGAGAACGGCGAGGAAATCGTCCCCGTGTTCTCCACTGTTGCCGAGGCCCGCATGGCCTTCGATAACGGCGATCTTCACCTGAACCAGCGCGCTCGTATCCGTTTCTCGGGTATTGTTCCTCCGCTGGATTGGGAAGCTCCCGAAGGCTGGAGCGAGGGCGACGGCATCATTCTGGAAACCTCGCTGGGTCGCGCGATCTTCAACGAGCAGCTTCCTGTTGACTACCCCTTCGTGAACGAGGTTGTCGGTAAGAAGCAGCTGGGGCAAATCGTCAACACCCTCACCGAGCGTTACCCGAATGTCTTGGTTGCGGACTGCTTGGATGCTCTCAAGTCGGCTGGCTTCCACTGGTCGACCTGGTCGGGTATCACCATTGCCTTCTCGGATATTCAGGCTTCCCCGAATAAGCGTGCGATCCTTGCTCGTTACGAGGCCAAGGCTGCCGAGATCCAGGATCAGTTCGAGACTGGTATCATCCTCGAGGAAACCCGCTACGAAGAGCTGGTTGACCTGTGGCTCAAGTGCACCGAAGAGGTCGCGCAGGATATGCGCGAACACTTCACGGCACGTAACACCGTGTACCGCATGGTTTCTTCCGGCGCTCGTGGTAACTGGTCGCAGGTCCAGCAGCTTGCTGGTATGCGTGGCCTCGTGTCCGACCCGAAGCAGAAGCTCATCGAGCAGCCCATTAAGGCGAACTACCGCGAGGGCCTGACGGTTCTCGAGTACTTCATCGCAACCCACGGCGCTCGTAAGGGCCTGGCCGATACCGCTCTTCGTACGGCAGAGTCGGGCTACCTGACCCGTCGCCTCGTCGACGTTTCGCAGGACGTCATCGTTCGCGAGGCCGACTGTGGCACCCGCCAGGGCGTGCGCATCAAGATCGCGCAGAAGAACTCTGCGGGGCAGTGGGAAGCTCTGGACACCATCGAGACCACGGCGTACGCACGTACTCTGGCTCGCGATGCGGTTGCAGAAGATGGCACCGTTGTTGCCCCGGCAGGAAGCGACTTGGGTGATGACCTGCTCGCACAGCTCGTTGCAGCTGGCGTGGAGGAAGTCGTCTGCCGCTCCGTCCTGACCTGTGAATCTCAGGTCGGCACCTGTGCGACCTGCTACGGTCGCTCGCTGGCCACAGGCAAGCAGGTTGACATCGGCGAAGCCGTCGGTATTATTGCCGCTCAGTCGATTGGCGAACCCGGTACCCAGCTGACGATGCGTACCTTCCACACCGGTGGTGCGGCCTCGGCAGCCGATATTACGCAGGGTCTGCCGCGTGTTCAGGAACTCTTCGAGGCGCGTAGCCCGAAGATCGAAGCCAAGATGAACGAGGCCGCTGGTCGCGTTCACATTGACGACGAAGATCCTTCGGTGCGTCGCATCATCATCATCCGTGATGATGCCAAGGAAGACTTGGTCATCGAGGTTTCTCGCCGCCAGAAGCTCCTGGTGGAAGAGGGACAGCACATCGATGCCGGTACTGCACTGACCGAAGGCCAGCTGGATCCCAAGGAAGTTCTGCGCATCATGGGCCGCAACGTGGCCCAGAAGCAGCTCGTCGACGAGGTTCAGAAGGTTTACCGCGATCAGGGCGTGGGTATCCACTCCAAGCACATCGAGGTCATCGTTCGCCAGATGCTCCGCAAGGTCACCATTCTGGAGCCGGGCGATACGACCTTCATGCCGGGCGAACTGGTTGACCGCATGGCCTACCTCGCGCAGAACCGTAAGGTTGCTGCCGAGGGTGGGCAGCCGGCTTCCGGTCGTCAGATGCTCATGGGTATCACCAAGGCGTCGCTGGCAACCGATTCATGGTTGTCTGCTGCATCCTTCCAGGAGACCACGAAGGTTCTGACCGAAGCCGCAATGAACGGCAAGTCGGATCAGCTCCTTGGCCTCAAGGAAAACGTCATTCTCGGTAAGCTCATCCCGGCTGGTACCGGCCTGTCGCGTTACAACAACGTTACGGTCGAGCCCACGCCCGAGGCTCTGGCGAACTCGAACTACACCGAGCTCGATTTCCAAGACGGCCAGGTGTCCGCGGACTTCCTGGATGCCCTTGGTGCAATCGATTTCGGTATGACCTTCAAGGAGTAATCCTGTTGGAGTTCATCCGGTAAGAATCGGACAGCTTCAACCTTGACGGGCGTTAGGTTCTGACTGCCATGTGGCTGTGATGGTCATACGGTTCTGATCGCCGTAACGCTCTAGAGGTCGTAAGGCCCGGTCTGCTTGCGCAGACCGGGCCTTCACTGTTTCGCTGTGGTGTCTAGTGCTGGTCGTCGTCCGCTTGCCGTCGTCCGCCTGTCGTCGCTTGCTTTCCGCCCCTCTCCTGGTTTAGCTCACTCATTCCGGGTCTATTGCTGTTCTAAGGCCTCAGGTGAGCGAGCTAAAACAGGAATGTGTGACCCAAACCCGGAGTCCGGTTGGTCATCGGTGCGAACAAATCCGGCTGAGCGATGCTTTTTTGTGTGGATGCGACGTTTCGGTCCATCGCATTCAGCGCTGGGAAGAGCCCATATTCGTGCGCATTCTGAGCTCGGCGGAAGACGTTTCACCCCTAAATTTGACGCAATAGCGCGACGTAAAGCTGGGAAGTCTTCAAGGTCTGCCCAAGAGACTCTGAAGATTTTCCATCCGAGATTAATGAGATCCTGCTGGCGACGCATCCATGCGTGTTCTGCGGATAATCCATCTGAACGCGGAAGAGAAAGTTTGCTCACTCCATCCGTCTCGATGATCAACTTGAGAGCGGGAATAACAATGTCGCCGAAGTAGCGACCATATCTGCCGTGAATCTCAAATTGTGTTACAACTTCACCCGGGTAAAGAGTGCGGACCACCCAAAGGACCGCGGCCTCGAAAATGTTTTCGCAGCCACCGTCGGCAAAAGCGAGAATCGAATGTGCTATCGCATAATTCCTGTACGATAGCCGATCATCTAAAACGGCGAATAATCTTTCTCTTGCTATCTCAACGCGAGTTCGAGATATTTCCAGCGCAAAATGCGAAAAATCTGAAAGCGAATGTAACGCCATGCACGCGGCTACAAAGGCCTCAAGAGGTTCTTCATTGAGCGCAATTCGAACCACTGCACTTTCAATAGATTCAACAGCGAGGCCTTCGGGAAGTCGTACCAGCGTGTGGGGTTTGTGAGAACGAAGAGTAATCGCACACGGAGGAACGCACATGTTCTGAAACTTCACACTGGCGAAGGGGATAGTTCGTCTGCCCCCGTCTTCACACCAATACTCAACATTGGGATTCGTCACCCATGTATGGATGGAATGAAGAAGCAGGGCGGATCTTCCGGTAAATATACGGTCGCTTCGGGCGAGCGCAGCTGATGCGAATACGCGGGAGAGTGCAACGGCCTGCCACAAATCCCAGAGAGGAACTTTGTCTGACGAATGAAAACGCGCGTAGTAGCCGCGTCGAATTCGACAGACTGTTGAATCTTCGCGTAAATGACGGAATGTATTATGTCGAGTTTGAATGTTCTCAATGGTGACGGTACTCATCTTGTCAGTGTCTCTTAAGGAAAGGAGCTCGAAGCTCAGAATCGTGTTGTTGTGGAAAACGCCGATTCTTGGGTATTCCTGTGGAGAGAGGGATAGAGCGGTGCGATGGGAGCTTTCACCTAGTGCTGGTTCTGTTCTAGCGCGGTGGCTACCTCGAGTCGCATCCGACTGGTCGACCTACACTGGCTGGTTCTGTTCTAGCGCGGTGTGTACTCCTGGTTTAGCTCACTGATTCCGGGTCTA
>CAUTOM010000093.1:0-4090 GCA_963540435.1 uncultured Actinomyces sp. | reverse complement strand
ATACGCAGGTTGGTATTGTCGGCTGGGCACACCTGTCCTTGAAGGTCTTTGGGCAGAGCTTGGGATTGCCGGCCGTCAATATGCCCGCGTCTCCAGCTGAATTGTCATTTAGGCAGCTCACGGAAGGCGAGCTTTCTCTGGATCAGGCTGCCATTGTTGAAGTCGACGGTGATGCTATCGGTCGCTCGCGCAAAGTTGGTGTGCGTATCGACCAGGGCGCGCTGCTGATTGCGGGATAAGCACAGCCTCCTCGCTTTCCCTCTCCCCTGCATTTCCTCCTCACATTCATTCCTGCTTTAGCTCACCCATTCCGGGCCTATTGCCGTTTTAAGACGGTAGGTGAGCGAGCTAAAGCAGGAATGGGTGAGCTAAGCCCGTTGTGGGCGAGCTAAAACCGTCTGACGTGCGTGTGATCTCGGTGCGCGGCGAGCTATGCGCGATGCGCCTTATCCACGTGCGGTGTTAAAACGTGGCACTACATGCGCAGTTTGCGAATACCAAGCTTGACACCGCAGACAACGCTAGACACTGCAGACAACAAAAAGGCCCAGCCGAAGCTGGACCTTTGGTGGTGGAGCTAACGGGACTCGAACCCGTAACCCCCTGCTTGCAAAGCAGGTGCGCTACCAATTGCGCCATAGCCCCAAAGGGGTTCCCGCAGATTTACGCCTGCGAGACGTCATCCGTAAGGGATGTCCACAGTTCCTCATTGTCGGAGAGGTCCTGGCAGATCTGCCGGACCACAAGTCCCACTGCAGCGACACAAGCCACTAGCGAAAGAGTCTTCACAAACTTCTTCATGGGAGCCTCCGCTCAATTGTTCCTGCGGATGGTGGGCCTAGGTGGGCTCGAACCACCGACCTCAGTCTTATCAGGACTGCGCTCTAACCTACTGAGCTATAGGCCCATTGCCATGCCGAGAGGCACGCGTTAAATAGTACATGCGGGCGGGCGTTCGCGCCAAATTGTTGATCGTGACGTCGCCCACTCATTACTGGCACATGCCCATATCACCCAGAAGCACGTGCAACGCACGACCTAGCGGCTGCCACCGCAGTAGGCAAAACACAGGCCCGGGGGTATTGATGTCCCCATCAATACCCCCGGGCCAACGAGCTCAATGCCCGATCAGTCATCCATCAATGTGACCTTGATGCCACCGACGAGCGAAGCGACCAGGTTGTACAAGAATGTGCCCAGTGCCGACAAAGCGGTCAACATGACGACATTCATCACTGCAATCAAGGTCGTGTAGGCCATGACCTTCGGAAGCCTCACGTAGTCCAAGAGCGAAACCATCTGCGAGGCTCCGATGGACTGCAGGAAGCTCTCTGCCGACGCGAAGACGTGCATCGCATTGAGCATGAGCCACAAGATCAACACTGCGACCACCATGGCGATTCCCAGTGCAACACTGAGAAGGAAAGCCACCTTCATGACTCCCCAGGGGTCCACTCGCACAATCGCGAGGTCAACCTGACGGGGAAGATCATCGCGGTCATTGGATGCGTGATCACTCATTCCTGAACCTCCTGTGAGTCGTCATGCTCTGACGCTACATCCTGTGCGGGGGTTTCGTCACTATTTTCGCCGACACCCACCTGAGAGTTTTCCTCTTCGGAGGCCGACTGTTCGGCATCTTCCTCGTCAATGTCGCGCTCAGGATTGCGCGTCACTGCAATGATTCGGTCATTCTCATCGGGGCGAGCAAAGATCACACCCATGGTGTTACGAGCGGTCGGGCGAACATCGGAAGCATTGACCTGAACGAGCTTGCCAGACTCGGTGATCACCATGATGTCTTCTTCGGGATCCACGACCAGCGCGCCAATTAGTCCGCCACGTTCTTCAACAAGGCGACCCACGCGCACACCCATGGTTCCACGGCCCTTGGTCGGGTATTCCTCGATCGGAGTGCGCTTGGCGTAACCAGACTCCGTCACAATGAGCAGGTCCGTACCTTCACGCGGGACGTCCATGGTCAAGAGCTGGTCATCGTCGCGGAACTTCATGCCGCGCACACCCGAAGTCGAGCGACCCATCGGTCGCAGCTGCTCATCCGTTGCCGCGAAGCGAACTGCCTGACCATCACGCGAAACCAGCAGCAGATCATCATCGGCATTAGCCAGCTGAGCGGAGACCAACTCATCGGGGTTGCCCTCTTCGTCCTCACGAAGGTTCACGGCAATGATGCCGCCGCTTCTCGGAGAGTTGTACATCTCCAGCGGGGTCTTCTTCACCAGGCCGGACTTTGTTGCCAACACCAAGTACTGTGCGTCCTCGTAGGTGCGGATCGCCAAGACCTGTGCAATGCGCTCCTCGGGCTGGAATGCCAAGAGGTTTGCAACGTGCTGGCCCTTGGCATCGCGACCGCCCTCGGGAATCTCGTAGGCCTTCGCGCGGTAGACGCGACCGAGGTTCGTGAAGAACAGCAGCCAGTGGTGCGTGGTTGTGACGAAGAAGTGTTCCACCACGTCATCGCCGCGCAACTGGGTTCCGCGAACGCCCTTACCGCCTCGTTTCTGGGAACGGTAATTGTCGGTGCGGGTGCGCTTTGCGAAGCCGTCGCGAGTGATGGTGACAACAACATCTTCTTCGGGGATGAGGTCTTCCATCGACATCTCCCCGTCGAAGGGAACGATGGTCGTACGGCGCTCATCACCATACTTTTCAACGATTTCACCGAGTTCTTCGGAGATAATCGCACGCTGACGTTCGGGCTTGGCCAAGATATCCTGCAGATCTTCAACGCGTGCACGCAGTTCCGCGTGCTCGTTCAAAATCTTCTGACGTTCCAGAGCGGCCAGGCGGCGCAGCTGCAGAGCCAAGATCGCGTCGGCCTGGATCTCGTCGACATCGAGCAACTCCATCAAGCCGCTTCGTGCCTCGTCGACGGTGGGCGAACGACGGATCAGGGCAATGACTTCGTCCAGTGCATCCAGCGCCTTGAGGTAACCGTTCAAGATGTGCAGACGCTCGTGAGCCTTGCGCAGGCGGAACTGCGTACGGCGCACAATCACGTCGATCTGGTGGGCAACCCAGTGGCGGATAAAGCCGTCAATCGACAGGGTTCGCGGCACACCGTCGACCAGCGCAAGCATGTTCGCCGAGAAGTTTTCTTGCAAGGAGGTGCGCTTGTAGAGGTTGTTCAAAACAACCTTCGCAACAGCGTCACGCTTGAGGACGATCACCAAACGCTGACCGGTACGTCCCGAGGTCTCATCACGAATATCCGCGATGCCCTGGATCTGACCGTCGCGAACCAGCTGAGCAATCTTGTCAGCGAGGTTGTCAGGGTTGACCTGATAGGGCAGCTCGGTGACCACCAGGCACTGGCGTCCGTGGATTTCCTCTACGTTGACAACCGCGCGCTGAGTGATGGAGCCGCGTCCCGTGCGGTAGGCATCCTCAATTCCGCGGCGGCCCAAAATCGTTGCGCCGGTTGGGAAATCTGGGCCGGGAATGAGCTTGATGAGTGCGTCAAGCAGTTCTTCGCGCGAGGCCTCGGGGTTGTCCAGCGCCCACTGCACGCCGCGTGCGACTTCACGCAGGTTGTGCGGAGGAATGCGGGTGGCCATACCGACCGCGATACCTTCCGAACCATTCACCAAGACGTTGGGGAATCGGGAGGGAAGAATAGTCGGTTCCTGGTTGCGGCCATCGTAGTTGTCCTGGAAATCAACGCATTCTTCGTCGATATCGCGGACCATTTCCATGGCCAGGGGTGCCATCTTACATTCGGTGTAACGCGGTGCCGCCGGGCCGAGGTTACCGGGGGTTCCGAAGTTACCTTGGCCTGCCACCAGCGGCGCGCGCAGCGACCAGGGCTGCACGAGGCGTGCGAGCGCATCGTAGATCGCCCCGTCGCCGTGCGGGTGGTAGTTACCCATGACGTCACCGACGATGCGCGATGACTTGGAGAATGAAGAGGTGGGACGGTAACCACCGTCGTACATCGCGTAGAGAATACGACGGTGCACGGGCTTGAGTCCGTCACGAACGTCGGGCAGCGCGCGCCCGACGATCACGCTCATTGCGTAGTCGAGGTAGGAGCGCTGCATTTCCTTTTGCAGGTCGACCTGGCGAATAC
>CAUTOM010000092.1:0-4146 GCA_963540435.1 uncultured Actinomyces sp. | reverse complement strand
ACCTGGGGGTCTTCCCAGATTTTGCATCTGTTCCACTCATGCGCTTTATCGAGGCGGGCGCGCGCGTTGCTCTTTCGGCTGACGACCCCTTGTTATTCCATTCGCGTGTGGTTGCCCAGTACGAGGCCGCGCGTGATGTTTTTGGGCTTTCTGACGCACAGCTGGCCGATCTGGCCCGTCAATCGATTGATGCTTCCTTGGCCAGCGAGGCATCGAAACGCGTGTGGAAAGCGGAAATCGATCAGTGGCTTGCAACCCCGCCCGCAGAGTAACTGACAGTTCTTTTCCTGAAGGAGAATAGCAACCGAGTTACCACTCAATACCGATGGCAACAGGCTCAGGCACAAGAGTCACGCCATAGGCGTCAAATACGCGCCCGCGCACCGCGCGCGCCAAGGCCTCGATGTCTGTGCCGCTTGCGCCCCCACGGTTTGTCAGGGCGAGCACGTGCTTGGTGGACAGGGACGCGCGCGGCGGGTCCCCGGCCTCGGGAAGATGGAAGCCCTTGGGGCAGCCCGCGTGGTCAATGAGCCAGGCGGCGCTGGTTTTCACCAGTCCCTCCCCCGCGGGGAAACGAGGCGCATCTTCAGGGAGCGCTGCAGCTGCTGCCTCGGGAAGGATGGGGTTGGTGAAGAAAGATCCCGCGCTCCACGTATCGTGGTCCTCGGGATTTAAGACCATCCCCTTCCCCGCGCGCAGCTCAAGGACGGTCGAACGGACCACAGAAGCCTCGGCACGCTCCCCAGCGTTCACTCCGAGGCGCCGCGCGAGTTCGGAGTACATGACGGGCGCGCTCAAGGATGAGCGTTCAAGGCGGAAGTCGACGCTCAACACGACCCAACGCCCCGTCGGCCCCCACACGCGGCCGGGAAGACCGGGCTGACCAATGCTGTGCTTGATCGCGGAGGAACGGTAGGCAAAACCAAGTTCGGAGGGAAGCAGCCGGACGATGCGCTGCTCGAGGCGGTCGTAGGCCTCGACGCTGTGAATTGTCTCAGCGACCTCGTGCCCGTAGGCACCCACGTTCTGTACCGGGGATGCCCCCGCGCTTCCGGGGATCCCCGACAAGGCCTCGATACCGGACAAGTGTTCTTCGACGGTCCACGCAACAAAGTCATCCCAGATCGTGCCGGCCCACACACGGACGATCACTGAGTCAGCCGCATCCTCTTCAATGATGCGAGCGATTTGCGCAGCCGGACGTACAGCGATGACAGTTCCATCAAATGGAGCATCGGATGCAAGCAGATTCGATCCGCCACCCAAAACTAGAAGCTGGCGCCGCTCCTCATCGGCCGCGCGAACGGCAGCAACCAATTCCTCACTGGAAGCCGCGCGAACAAGGCGAGAAACCTCTCCGCCCACGCGAAAGGTCGTCAATTCAGCAAGAGTCGTCATGACTCAAGATTAATCGCCAAGGGGTGCAACAGCTCGCACGCGCCCCCGCTGGTCCGGAACCTGTCCGGCCAAGACGATGGCCAGAAGCACAGGAAGAACGACGAAGGCAAGAGCGCGGTGGTAACCGACATGATCGGCGATCAAGCCCAAAACCGGCGGCCCAATGAGCGCCGAACCATAATTCACGGTCGAGAGGACCGACACTCGCGCAGGCGTCATCACGGGATCAACGCTGAGTGCGGAAATACCCAGCGGGAAGACCAAGGACGCACCGATACCCCACAAGGCAACACCGACAAGCGCAAGAATATGATGCGGCGCAAAGGCGACAAGGGTCAGGCCGATAATCGCGCAGCCCATGGTCAATCGGAGCAGATGCGGAGCTCCGAAACGCCTCTCCAAACGCGGGGATCCGAAACGCATGATCGTCATCATGAGCAAGAAGAAAGCGAAGATCGCCGACGCACTCGAGGTGGCAAAACCATAACCGTCGACCATCGACAGGTTCAGCCAGTCGTTAGCGGCGCCTTCTAGGAGTCCGCCGCTCATCACCATGAGCGCGATCAGAACCGTGCGGCGCTCGCGCCACGCCAAGCGGGTCAGGCCCTTCTTCGCATTGCCTGCCGAGGCCTCGTCCCCTTCGCCCGCGAGACTTTCCTTTGCGGGTTCAAGAGCGGCGACCTCGTCCTGACTGAGGTAGAAACCGACAGCGACGCCACAGGCCATAAGCTCAAGTGCGGCCAAGCCGAAAAGGTGAGCCGCAACAGGGAGTCCCACGCGTGCGGCAAGCGCGCCTACAAGCGCACCGCCGAGCATACCCACGGCATACATCGCCTGAATGACGGGAACAACCAAGCGCCGCACAGCAGCTTGTACAAGGCCAGCCTCGATGTTCATGCTCGAGCCCCACAGACCCGTTCCCGCAGACATCAAAACCAAAGATGCCGTGAAGACAGGAAGGGATTCCATCAGGGTTCCACTTGCTGCACCGGCAATGCCTAATGCCCAAATGGACACGCCGATTCGTCCAGCCCAACGTGCGCCAATCTTCATGACGATCGGACCCGAAGTGGGCAGGGTCAGCAAAGAACCCACGGAGGCGATCAAGAGCATCATGCCGATTGTGCCCGGGGTCAGTCCCAGATGATCGCGCACATCTGGCAGACGTGAAAGCCACGCCGAGGTTGCAAAGCCAAGGCCTGCGTAGACCACAAAGGTTGCACGAAGAGCACTGTGAGCGCGAGTTGAGGGGACAGACACGGTTCGCAATTTTACGCGCGTTCACATACGTAGATAAAGGCCGAATATAGTGGCGCCCGTGTGAAATACATCCACACGGGCACCACAGAAATTTGAGACGAATCAGCCTTCGACGGCAGCCTTAAACCAACCGGTAACCGACGTCGGGTGAGTAATCGCGGTACCCACGATCACTGCGAAAGCACCGAGTTTCATGGCAGCTGCAGCATGCTCCGGAGTGTGAATACGCCCTTCACAAATCACGGGAACACCCGGGAATGCTTGAACCGTCTGCTCGAGAAGCTCTAAGTCAGGGCCATCGGTCTTCGGGCGATCGCCGGTGTAGCCAGCAAGAGTCGTTGAAACAATATCGACACCGGCATCAACAGCGCGCTGCGCATCTTCAAAAGAACCACAGTCGGCCATCACTAGTGTCTCTTCTTCGCGCAAAGCCGCAACGGTTTCGGCAAAGCTGCGACCATCAAGGCGCGGACGACCCGTTGCATCAAGAGCCACGATATCGGCACCGGCCATGACGCAGGCGCGCGCGTGACGCAGCGAGGGGGTAATGTAGACGCCTTCGTGGCCTTCCTTCCACAAACCAATGACCGGGACATCGACGCGTCCCTTGATCGCGGAGATATCCGACAGTCCCTGGCAACGGATCGCCGCAGCGCCACCGATTTCAGCGGCACGCGCAATCTGGGCCATAGTCTCGGGGTGGCGCATGGGCTCCCCCGGGTAAGCCTGAACGGAAACGATGAGCTTTCCTTTAAGACCGGCAATAAGCGGATGCATGGTGAACTCCTATGCGTTGAGGAAGAAAGAAACAGCCCCGAGCAGCGGTGCGTCGCCACCAAGGGAACCAACAAGAATGGGGGTAGCCGCAACGGGCGTCATCGCGCTGGCCGAAAAACCCTCGTTCAGACCATCCCACCAGATATCCCCCGAGCGAGTCATCGAACCGGAAATGATGACGACGGCGGGATCCATACAGTTCACTAACGAGGCCGTGGCTTCGCCAAGTGCGTACGCGGAGCGCGCGAAGCACGCTTGCGCAAGGGGGTCGCCAGAATCGGCGAGCTCTTGAAGAGCGCGTCCGCCGTCAACTTCCGGCTTGTCTTGAGGCCGCAGCGAGTTATACCACGCGGTAATTCCCGACCCGGAGCAGAAAGACTCGATGTGTCCTAGGCGCCCACACGAACAGACCATATCCCGAGCGAAGTGGTGGTGGACGTGTCCCACGTGTCCCGCAATGCCGCGAGAACCGAAGGCAACACGACCGTCTTCGACGAAGGCGCCGCCGATCCCCGTTCCCACGGCGATAGATAGAACGCTGCGATAGGGGCGCCCTGCGCCCAAAGTTGCCTCTCCAAGCCCGTGCGCGTGCACATCGTTGAGGACACGAACCGGGAGCTGTGTGTGCGCGGAAAGGAGGTCACCGAGTTTGGTTCCCGCCCAACCGGGCATGATGTCCGTTGCGGACACGATCGTACCGGTCGCGGGGTC
>CAUTOM010000091.1:0-4512 GCA_963540435.1 uncultured Actinomyces sp. | reverse complement strand
CGGGCACAAAGTGAAGGGACACAATGGATCTCTACGAATACCAAGCACGGGAGTTGTTCGCTGCTCACGGCGTCCCCGTGCTCGCGGGAATCGTTGCAAGCACACCAGACGAAGCTTTCGAAGCTGCACAGAAGCTGCTGGGAGAAAGCGACCTGCTCGTCGTCAAGGCACAGGTCAAGATCGGCGGACGCGGAAAGGCCGGCGGCGTCAAGCTCGCTCGCAGCGCCGAAGAAGCGCGCGAAAAGGCCGAGGAAATCCTTGGAATGGACATCAAGGGACATACCGTCCATAAGGTCCTCATCGCTGCGGGCGCTGATATCGCCGAAGAGTATTACTTCTCAATCCTCTTGGATCGTTCGGGACGCCGTGAACTGGCCATGTGCTCGGCGCAGGGCGGCATGGATATTGAAACCCTGGCCCGCGAACACCCCGAGGCCTTGGCCCGCGTCGGACTGGACCCGAAGGTGGGTATCGACGAGGACGTCGCCGCGCAAATCTTGGGCGAGGCTGGTTTCTCCCGCTCGATGATCGACAAGCTTTCCCCGGTGCTCATTCAGCTGTGGGACACCTACCGGGGTGAAGACGCCACCCTGGTTGAGGTCAACCCCTTGGTTCTGACCGAGCAGGGCGATGTTCTGGCGCTGGACGGCAAGGTGTCGCTGGACAACAATGCCGCTTTCCGTCACCCAGAACACGCGGCATTTGCCGATAAGTCCGCGCAGGATCCGCGCGAGGCTATGGCGAAGGAAGCCGGACTGAACTACGTTCGCTTGGAAGGTCAAGTGGGCGTGATCGGTAACGGTGCAGGCTTGGTCATGTCGACCTTGGACGTTGTGGCACTGGCCGGCGAAGAGTGGGGAGTGAAGCCCGCGAACTTCCTGGACATCGGTGGCGGTGCCTCGGCAGAAGTTATGGCTAAGGGCTTGGACGTCATCCTTGGTGATGATCAGGTTCGCTCTGTCTTCGTCAATGTTTTCGGCGGAATTACCGCATGCGATCAAGTCGCTCGCGGAATTGTTGGCGCACTGGAAACCCTGGGCGATGCAGCCTCTAAGCCTCTGGTGGTGCGTTTGGATGGCAACAAGGTTGAGGAAGGCCGCGCGATTTTGTGCGAGGCCGCACACCCCTTGGTTCATATGGAAGAAACAATGGATGGCGCAGCACGCCGCGCCGCCGAACTGGCCGCGAACGCCTGAGACGGGACGGGACTGAAAACTCATGAGTATTTTTATTGATTCCACTTCGCGCGTCATTGTTCAGGGAATGACCGGCTCAGAAGGCCAAAAGCACACGACCCGTATGCTGGCAGCCGGTACAAATATCGTCGGCGGCGTGAACCCGCGCAAGGCCGGTACTTCGGTGACCTTCCACGTTGAGCCTTACGGGCCGGGCGCTGAAAACCGCGCTGCCGGTGACGTTGAGGTTCCCGTGTTTGGAAGCGTTGCACACACTCGCGAAGAGACCGGTGCGAATGTCTCGGTCATCTTCGTGCCCCCGGCATACGCCAAGGACGCGGCAATTGAAGCAATCGACGCGGGAATCGAAACCCTGGTTGTCATTACCGAAGGTATCCCCGTTCAGGATTCGACCGCTTTCGTTGACTATGCGCTTGAGCGTGGGGTTCGCCTGATCGGCCCGAACTGCCCCGGAATCATCAGCCCCGGACAATCTAATGTGGGCATTACCCCCGCAGATATTACGGGGCCTGGTCGCCTGGGCTTGGTCTCCAAGTCGGGTACCTTGACCTACCAGCTCATGTACGAACTGCGCGACCTGGGCTTCACCACCTGCATTGGTATTGGTGGTGACCCGGTTGTGGGAACCACTCACATCGACGCGTTGGAAGCTTTCGAAAACGACCCCGATACCGACCTGGTTGTCATGATCGGTGAGATCGGCGGCGACGCCGAAGAACGCGCCGCAGCCTGGATCACCGAGCACATGACGAAGCCGGTCGTCGCCTACATTGCAGGCTTCACTGCCCCCGAAGGCAAGACCATGGGCCACGCGGGTGCGATCGTGTCGGGAAGTTCTGGTACGGCCTCGGCAAAGGCAAAGGCACTGGAAGCGGTCGGCGTGAAGGTCGGTCGCACCCCTTCGCAGACTGCGATTTTGGCACGTGAGGCGCTGGCTGCTCGATGAGTGAGGATCCCACCGCGCGTACGACGGTCACAACAGTTTCCGCCCGCCCGACCATCCGCGTTGCTCTTCCGCAGGGATGGGCGCGCTCGATGCTGTCCGGGATCGAGGCGGCTCTGCTGGGTTGGGCGCTGGTCGTTGTCCCGACCCTGATTGCCTACGTCGCGGTGTCCTCTAACCAGTGGATGGTGTCCACTACCTGGGAGGACGCCTTCCACTTTGCCTCTGACCTGTGGGGTGCCTCGCTTGGAGCGCGAGTGGTCTCTGGGGATGTCTCCTATCGCGCAGTGCCCCTGCTGTTCGTGCTGCTTCTGATTATCCTGACCAAGCTGCTTTTGCTGCAAGGCCGGCGTTTTTCCCCTGCGTCGCAGTGGATGGCAATTCCCGGTTTCACCGTGACCGCGCTGCTTTTGGCCGGTGGAATTGGTACGCACGTGAGTGTGTGGGGTACGCTTCCCCTGGCCATCATGATCCCCTTGATTGCGGCCGCATGGGAAGTTGCCGTCTCTCCTCACAGCCTAGAATTGCGGCTCGAAATGCCGCAGTGGTTGAGTTCGGGCGTGCGCACGGGCTGGCGCGCATCGTGGGCTCTGGCGGTTTATGGCGGACTTTTCCTGTTGATTTCGGTGATTGTCTCCTGGTCGCGAATTCGTGGAATTCACGAGCTTTTGCTGCCGACTTCCACGGTTGATTCGACAATGATCACGCTCGCCCAGGTGCTCTTCATTCCCAACGCGATTGTGTGGGCGCTGTCGTGGCTTTCCGGTCCCGGTTTTTACCTTGGTAGCGATGCCTTGCATTCACCGACTTCTGCCCCCGTTGGGCCGATCCCAGCGATCCCGTTGTTTGGTGCGACCCCAGCAAGTGCCCCCGGCAACTGGGTGGTCCTTGCGCTGATCGTATTCGGCGTAGCGCTTGGAGTGTACCTGCGTCTGCGCAAGGGCAGTGAATCACTTCTTGATGACCTCTATCAAGGCGCTGTCGCCGCTGTGGTGATCGCAACCGTTTACTTGGCGACTTCCTTGGCTTCGGCCTTGGTTTTGGGAAATGGACGCTTGGCTTTCTTGGGGCCACGGATGTCTCTTTCCGCGCTGTGTCTTTTTGCCGAGATGGCGCTTGGGATCCTGCTGACCGTGGCGCTTTCACACCCGGTGAGCGTGGCGTGGGCGCGTGAGCTTGTAGGCGCTGGGAAGGCTCGCGTGCGCGAGCATCGCCATCACGAGGCCACAGCCGGGGCAGTTGCGCCCGTGGAGCTTGTGCCTGAGACGCCCAGTGAAGATGTGCTTGACGAGGAAACTGGTGGCGATTCGGTTGAAGTTGCCGACGGTGCTGATGCACGTGAGGACGAAGCCGCTGAGAACGTCGCTGACGAAACTCAGGTCGCGGAAAACCCAAGGGAAGACGCCGATGCGGCTCAGGCCTCGGAAGAAGAGGACGCACCCAGCAACTAAGCCAACTTGGTGTGGGGGAGTGCTCGCTACTTGGCCTCGTCGAAGAGGATGCTCAGCAGGTAGCATGGTGGGGTGACTTCAGCTGATCTTCATCCCGTCCTTGTTGTCGATTTTGGTGCGCAGTACGCCCAGCTCATTGCTCGTCGCGTGCGCGAAGCCAGCGTCTATTCGGAAATCGTCCCGCACACCATGCCGGTCGCCGAAATGCTTGCGAAAGAACCCGCAGCAATCATTCTTTCCGGTGGCCCCTCATCCGTGTACGAAGAGGGTGCTCCTTCCATTGATCCCGCGATTTTCCAGGCCGGAGTTCCGGTCTTGGGAATCTGCTACGGCTTCCAGACCATGGCCCACGCGCTGGGTGGAACCGTGGGACGCACCGGAACCCGCGAGTACGGGCACACGGATGCCTCTGTCTCCGGTGATTCCTGCCTGTTTGATGGGACTCCCGAAGATCAGGTCGTGTGGATGAGCCACGGCGACGCCGTTCAGGGCGCACCCGAAGGCTTTATCGTCACCGCATCGACTTCCGAAACTCCGGTCGCAGCTTTCGAGTCGCGCGAGCGTCGCCTCTACGGCCTGCAGTGGCACCCCGAGGTTGGTCACTCGCAGTTCGGCCAGGATGCTTTGAAGAACTTCCTCTACAAGGGCGCGGGGATCGAGCCCACGTGGACGCCGGGCTCGATCGTTGACGAGCAGGTCGCGAAGATTCGCGAGCAGATCGGTGATGCGCAGGTGATTTGCGCGCTTTCCGGCGGTGTGGATTCCTCCGTGGCTGCGGCGCTTGTTCACAAGGCTGTTGGCGATCAACTCACCTGCTTCTTCATCGACCACGGCCTGCTGCGTGCGGGTGAGCGTGAGCAGGTCGAAAACGACTACGCGCGCGGCATGGGTATCCGCGTCATCACGTGTGACGAGTCCGAGC
>CAUTOM010000090.1:0-4516 GCA_963540435.1 uncultured Actinomyces sp. | reverse complement strand
CTGGAAAGCGAACTCGCCCGCGCCCTGAGTGAACTCGTTGTGAATAACCCAAAGATCTAAACAATGAGAGGTGGCCCCGCGAAGCCGGGACCACCAATAGGTCTACTCGTGCGTCGGCAAAACAGCGCTCATATCGAGGTGCTCTGTCGGTCCTTCGATCGCATCCGTGTGCCCCGCCTCGGCGTCAACCTCATCAGAAAGAGGACACTCTGCTTCGGCGCGCGCGTCCTGAGCCGTGCTTGCGTCCTGAACTGTGTGCTGAACCCGGGCTGCGCGCGCGTCCTGAACTGTGTGCGGGGATTCAGGTGCGTCCGTATGCACGGGTGCAGCATCGGCTTCTTCGTGGTGCTTTGCGGAAGGTGCCTCACCGATGCTCGCCGACAAATCAGCCAGCATCACCCGAGCCTCGTCAACGATTTCTGAATCATCACTATGTAGGCCATGGACCAGCCAACGCACCACAGCGAGCTCGGACAAAAGCTCCGCGCGCTCAAGCAAATGCAAGTCCTTCTCGGAACGAGTCTGCTGGTAGGCCTCGTGGAAACGCTCCAAAAACTCATCGGAAGCGCGAGCAAAAACCCACGCAATATCAACAGCAGGATCTCCCACGTGTGCCGATGAAAAACCAGTCAGCGCGCAGACCCGACCGTGATCGACATGGATCGATGTCTCGGAAAGATCGCCGTGGATAGGGGAGGGAAGGAAGCGCCAAAGGGACAAATTCTCCAAGGATTCTTCCCAGCGGTCCCACAAGTTTGCAGGAATAACGACTTCCTGCGCGGCCTCGTCCAAGACAGCCTGTTGGCGATCGCGACACTCAATAGCTGAATACGCGGGAAGATTGACCCCCGTGTAGATGAGCTCAGGAAGATTGTGCAGGGCCGCCAGAGCGTTCCCCAAAGAAGCGGGAAGCAAGTGTGGATCATCGAAATCCGAGGTTTCCATGACTCGACCGCCAAGATCGCGGTGAACCATGACTCGATCCCCCTCGGGAGTGCGGGTAAAACCAGCAGGACGCGGAATTTCGAAGGGGATCTTCGAAAAATCGTGAGCTTTCCCAAGGCGCTCTAAGACGGCGTTTTGGGCCTCCATGTCCAAACCACCAACCGTGTCATGCGGACATACGACCATCCAGCGGTCACCCGAAGTGTCGATGAGGCCGGTGACCGAGAGGACTTCATCGCTGAACTGCGGGGGACGCAGTCCGGCAACTTCAAGGCGGGGGACCGCCACTGTCGCAAGGGCGGCAAGTTCGTAGGGGGTCTTTGATCGAGTCACGTTTAGACCTTAATGTGCCGGGCGAAAACAGCGGGGCAGGCGCATCGAGAGAAGGCAAAATTGCCGCCAGGTACACCGAATGTGTGAGCCTTCGCGGCGGGTATTGCCTGCCTGTGATCAGGGCATACGCAATACAGAGTCCATATGTTGGAAAAGAAAAGGTAAATAAACCGGAGCAGTGCCATGATCAAGACATGAGCGAAAAGTTTGATACATCTCGACTTCCCCGCGAGCTCGCATCGGTCTTCGATGAATTGGTAGCGCGCGACCCCCACCAAGGTGAATTCCACCAGGCAGTCTTCGAGGTTCTCTCGACACTGACTCCTCTGGTTGCACGCAAGCCCGAATACCAGGATCTGGCAATTTTCGAGCGAATCGTTGAACCCGAACGCCAACTCATGTTCCGTGTTCCCTGGAGTGATGATCAGGGTCACATTCACGTTAATCGTGGCTTCCGTGTTCAATTCAATTCCGCGCTTGGCCCCTACAAGGGTGGCCTGCGTTTCCACCCCTCGGTGAACCTGTCGATCATCAAGTTCTTGGGTTTTGAGCAGATTTTCAAGAACTCTCTGACCGGCTTGCCCATGGGCGGCGCGAAGGGCGGCGCGAACTTCAACCCGAAGGGTAAGTCTGACGCTGAAATCATGCGTTTTTGTCAGTCCTTCATGACCGAGCTCCAGCGTCACATCGGTCCCGATACTGACGTTCCTGCAGGCGATATTGGCGTTGGCGGTCGCGAAATCGGTTACCTTTTCGGCCAGTACCGCCGTCTGCGCAACAGCTTCGATGCCGGTGTCCTCACCGGCAAGGGACTCACCTGGGGAGGTTCCTTCGCTCGAACTGAGGCAACCGGTTACGGCCTCGTCTACTTCGCCGAGGAAATGCTTCGCGCTCGTGGCACTTCTTTTGATGGCAAGCGCGTCGTTGTTTCCGGTTCCGGAAACGTCGCAATCTACGCAACTGAAAAAGCTCAAGAACTGGGCGCAACGGTCGTCGCAGTTTCCGACTCCTCCGGTTTTGTCGTGGACGAGGCAGGCATTGATGTTGAGCTGCTAAAAGACGTCAAGGAACGCCGTCGCGGACGCGTCAGTGACTACGCAAACCAGCGTTCGAGCGCTCGTTTCAGTGCTGAGGGTTCGATCTGGGAAGTTCCCTGTGACGTCGCGCTTCCGTGTGCAACTCAAAACGAGCTCCCCCTTGAGGGCGTCCAAGCCTTGATCCGCAACGGTGTGCAGATGGTCGCGGAGGGTGCAAATATGCCCACCACTCCCGAGGCCATTGATGAGCTGCGTAGTGCGGGTGTCCTTTATGCGCCCGGCAAGGCATCCAACGCCGGCGGTGTTGCAACCTCCGGTCTTGAGATGCAGCAGAACTCGGGTCGAACCCAGTGGCCTTTCGAGGAAACTGACGCGAAGCTGCACCAGATCATGGTGGGAATCCATGAGAACTGCTTGGCTACCGCAGACGAATATGGGGTGCCCGGAGACTATGTGGCCGGCGCAAACCTTGCTGGTTTCATCAAGGTTGCGGACGCAATGGTCGCTCAGGGCTTGATCTAATTCGCAGGTTGTTTAAGGGGGCTTCTCGCCGGTGGGCGTGAAGCCCCCTTCCGTATAGGTGGAGGAGCGCGCCCGCCGAAATAGAGTGGCTTCCCTTGGGTCTAGTGCGAAATGCAGGGCGCGCGTAGCATTCTTGGTATCGCAATGAAGCGCGGGCAATGGACATGCGGAGGTTCAGTGATGTTCTGGGATCGGGTTGCGCCCCTTTATGACTTCTTCGAAAACACATTTAATCGTGCCGTGTACGACGGAACAGGCGTCGCAGTCGCTCAGCTGCTTGGCCCCGAAGACGAGGTCCTTGAATGCGCCTGCGGAACCGGTGCGATCAGTACCTTCCTTGCACCAATATGCAAGAGGCTGGTCGCTACCGACTTTTCTGAGGGAATGCTCAAACAAGCGCGGAAGAAACTTGCGAAATATCGCAATGTCACGGTCGAAAGAGCGGACATCACAAAGTTTCATTACGCGGATGATTCCTTCGACATCGTCGTGGCAGGTAATGTCATCCATCTGCTTCCGGATCCTGGTGCTGTCATGCGGGAACTTGAACGAGTCGTCCGCCCCGGAGGCATCATCGTCGTCCCGACTTACGTCAAGCGTTGGCCAAACAAACAAGGAATAATCCCAAAGATCCTTGCGAAGCTCGGTGCTGACTTCAAGGAACAATTCGATGTGGACTCCTATCGAGCTTTCTTCGAGAAGTTGGGATACCGCAACGTTACCTACACGGTTGTTGACGGCCGTATTCCTTGTGTGATCGCCTCCTTCACCTGTAACAATGAAGAGCAATAGTCGTCACTGTTGAGCTCACCCGGAGTCTGAGATGGCATTTGACTTTAAGAAGGAATATAAGGAACTCTACGCGCCTAAGAAAGGGCCGAGTATCGTTGAAGTTCCACCGATGCACTTCGTCGCTGTTCGTGGTAGTGGGGACCCTAATGACGTGGAGGGTGCTTACCAAAGGGCAATTTCTGTCCTATATGCCATTTCCTACACGATCAAGATGAGTAAGAAAGGTACCCGTCAGATTGACGGGTACGTCGATTTCGTCGTACCACCACTCGAGGGATTTTGGTGGTAAGACGGCGTCGAGGGCGCTGACTATTCCCACAAAGAGGCCTTCAACTGGATTTCCGTTATCCGGCTGCCTGATTTTGTCTCGCGTGAGGATTTCGACTGGGCGGTTCAGGAAGCGACGAAGAAAAAGAAAGTTGACTGCTCGGTGGCTGAGTACCTCACGATAGAGGAAGGATTGTGCGTGCAGTGCGTGCACATTGGTAGCTACGACGATGAGCCCGCCACTGTCGAGGCCATGCATGCCTATGTGCGTGAGTGCGGATACGCGCTCGACCTGACGCAGGAGCGGCGTCACCACGAAATCTATCTCTCAGACGCTCGAAAAGTGGATCCTGACAAGCTTAAGACGGTCATCCGCCACCCGATCAAAGCTTCAGAAGAGAAGAAATGAGCGAGTGTTTACACTTTATTGTCCGCCTTTTTTGACGGGGTGGGGATAATGGTGAGAACGCAATGGGGAGGTGTAGCAACTGATGTGGGTATTGGCCGTAGTGGCACTGGTCGTGTCGTGGAGTCTCACTGCTCTCTTGCTTGCCCTGCTTGTGCGTGCTCAGCGTGACCTCAAACGAGTTCTTGCAGAAAAAGAACGGCTGCGTCAATTG
>CAUTOM010000089.1:0-4600 GCA_963540435.1 uncultured Actinomyces sp. | reverse complement strand
CGCGGCTGGCGATCCCTTGGTTCGTACGACCGAGCAAATCGGCAACGATTTGGTCGCGCTGATTCGCCGCTGACGAGGCCGGGGCCGGGGGGAGTGAGAACCGGGGGAACCGCGTCCCGGGGCGGAGGAAACCGGAAAGTTCTTGAGCGCAGTAGGGCTGGAAAACAGTCGAACGCACCCTGAAGGGCACCGCGCCCCCGCCCCCAAGGGGTCAGATAGCGGACTACCCCATACTTGACCCCGCAAGGGGAATATTCTGAATGTCATCAGCTTTTGAGGAGGACACGATGACAGAAACGCAGCACACTCCCACCGAATTGGAGCGATTGGGGGAGGAGCCTCTGCCTTCGGCAGACGAACTGGCTGGTCGTTTCCCGCTGACCCAGAACCCGAATCCGACCCCGCAGGCGGATTACGAAAAGGCCATGGAGGAACTGAACTTCGGAACAGTTTTCACCGATCACATGGCACACATGCGTTGGACGCCCGAAACCGGATGGGGCCAGCGTGAGGTCATTCCCTTCGGTCCCCTTGACCTGTCTCCCGCAGCCGCTGTCCTTCACTACGGCCAGTCTGCTTTCGAAGGCATCAAGGCCTACCGTCACTCCGACGGCAGCATTTGGACGTTCCGTCCCGGCTTCAATGCAGCGCGTATGAACCACTCGAATTGGCGTCTGGCTATGCCTCAGCTGGATCGCGAGGACTTTGTTGCAGCGCTGGTGAACTACGTGCGTGCAGATGAAAAGTGGGTTCCGGGTGCTGAAGGATCCTCTCTCTACCTGCGTCCCTTCACCTTCGCGTCCGAGCCCTTCCTCGGCGTGCGCTCCGCCCACCAGGTTGATTTCTACGTCATCGGCTCCCCGGTCGGCCCCTACTTCAAGTCGGGTACTCAGACCGGCGTCTCCATCTGGGTTGAGAAGCACTATCACCGCGCCGGCCCCGGTGGAACCGGTTCGGCAAAGGCTGGCGGTAACTACGCGGCCTCCCTCCTCCCACAGAACTTGGCCGCAGAGCGCGGTTTCAAGCAAGTGTGCTACCTGGACACCTACGAGCACAAGTACCTCGAAGAGCTCGGCGGCATGAATATGTTCGTCGTCATGGCCGATGGAAGCGTGCGTACCCCCAAGCTCACCGGCGTGATCCTCGAGGGCGGAACCCGTAGCGCGATTTGCCGCCTCCTGCGTTCGCGCGGCGTGTCGGTGACCGAGGAATCTATCGCTCTTGCGGACCTGGTTGAGGGCATCAAGAATGGCTCGGTTGCGGAGATCTTCGCCTGTGGTACCGCTGCTGTCGTGACCCCGATTGCGCGCCTTGCCTCGGATGATTTCGACGTCGAGCTGCCCGCGGGTCCCGTCACCCACCAGATCTGGAAGGACATCACGGACATCCAGATGGGTCGCGCGGAAGATCCCTTCGGCTGGATGTACCGTCTGGCCTAACTTGACTGACGAGGCCGTTGCCGCTTTCCCGTGCACGTGAGCGTGGGCGCACCCGCGAGTTTGCCTTGTAAACCTTAGTAGGGGGGCGTTCGGAGTAATCCGAACGCCCCCTTTGTGTACCCGCTGCGCTTGCCCTGACCTTCTATATGACTTTCTGTCATTAAGAAGCTAAGGTAGTCCTAAGTAGAGTCATAATGAATGATGTTATAAAGCCACATGAGGAGAGCAAATCGATGGGACCCGAGCTCAACGCCTCGCAGGGCGCGCTACCGCAGCCGTTCCCCAAACAGCGGATAGCGAACGTCATCGAGATCATCAAGAATCTGCTGCCTGCGATGTTCCTGATCATTTTCTACATCGAGCTCGGTTCGGTTATTGACTCCCTCATCAGTGGCAATGTCGCTCTCCTGTCACTGGGATACCTCTCACTCTTTGCTGTAGCAGCAGGACTTATGGCTTTTAGTGCCTCCTTCTCGGGCGGTACACGCCTGCGCGCAGAAGAACCTCGTCTACGTCATGCCATGGTCGCCCAAGTTTTCCGCTTGGGAGTCAGTGAACGCACGAAGGAACGTTCGGGTCGCATTGTCAACACTGCGACCGACGGAGTGGAACGTAGCTCGAACTACCGGGGCACTTTCATCGCCCCCATGCTGGCCTCCTTGCTCACCCCGCTCATTGTCGTTGTCGTCGTTTTTACTATGGATCCGGTTTCGGGAGCCTTCCTTGCGATCTCGATTCCTTTGGTCCCACTGACCGTTGGTGCCTTCCAAGCAGCTTTCCGTTCAGTATCGAATCGCTACCGCACGGCCTCGCGCGCTCTTGCCGCACAAGAACTTGATGCCATTCAAGGTCTGTCAACGCTGTCCTACATTGGCGCAGGAAAAGCCGTAGGTCACACCCTCGCTGATGCGGCAGAGAACGTGCGCGTCAAGGTCATGCGCTACCTTGCCGGAAACCAGATGGTTCTGCTGGTTGTCGATGGGGTCTTCTCACTGGGAATGATCACCGGTGCGACCGCACTTGCTTACTGGCGTCTAAGTGCTGGTCGCTTCAGTATGGGTCAGGCCATCACCCTTGTTCTGTTGTCCTCGATCATACTGGATCCTCTGGATCGCATCGGTCAGTTCTTCTACATCGGCATGGGCGGTATCGCTGCGACCCGCGAAATTAAACGCTTCACCAGCGAGATCCCCGAGGTTGTCGACCCTGCTGAACGCGGAGCGCTTTCTCCCACAGTCCTTCCCGCACCCGGGGAAGTGCGCATCGACGGCGTTTCTTTCGCTTACGAGGCCGACACCCCGATCCTGCGCAGAGCTACACTTCGCGTCGCCCCCGGTGAGCACATTGCAATCACCGGAACATCAGGCGCTGGAAAGTCAACGCTCTCAAGCCTGATTCAAGCGCACCACCGTCCCAGTGCAGGATCCATCTGCATTAATGGCGTTGACATCTCCCAGGTACCTCTGCAATGGCTTCGCTCGCAAATCGCTGTCGTCGAACAAACCACCTACCTTTTCTCTGACACTTTGCGCGCGAATATCCTGATCGCCAATCCCGCAGCCAGTGACGAAGAGATTCTCACGGCACTGCGTATCGTCGGCCTCGACGATCTTCTGACGCGACTTCCCGAGGGCTTGGATACCCGCGTCGGCGATAAAGGACTGGCCCTCTCAGGAGGTGAAGCGCAGCGCGTTGCACTTGCTAGGGCCTTCATCAAAGACGCCCCAATCCTTTTGCTCGATGAACCCACTGCGCATGTCGATCTGGAAAGCGAGAGGCGAATTCTGGAGGCAATCGATACCGTCGCTCGCGGGCGCACAACCATCACGATTTCTCACCGAGGAGCAACGATTGCCCACGCAGATCGCCAAGTTGAACTGAAGGAAGGGGAACTTCGATGAACCCCCAGAACTTCACGCGCATGGACCTCTCGCGTCGTCTGATCCGAGTTGCGCGTCCTGTCCTTCCTCCTCTGGTTTTCTCTCTACTTGCGCGCATTGCTGCTTCAGTGTTGGGGATCGCGCTCTTTGCGGTGGGAACGTGGGCGCTGGGTTCCTATGCCTCAGATCCTGCGTCTGTCACTCTGTCATGGGTGGTGTGGGCGCTGGTGATTATGTCCCTGCTCAAGGCCTTGTTCCGCTATCTCGAGCAATATGCGGGACACTATGTGGCCTTCCGTTCTTTGGCCCTCTTGCGTAACTACTTCTTTGACTCTCTGGAGCCTCAAGCTCCGGCGATGACGGAAGGTGCAGATACCGGTGATCTCCTGTCGCGAGTCACGAAAGACGTCGATCGCGTTGAGGTCTTCTTTGCTCACACCTTGGTTCCTCTGGCAACGGCTGTGATCGTCCCGATTGGAACTGTTGTGTGGATGGGCGTGACAATCTCGCCGCTTAATGCTCTTGTTCTGGCACCTTTCCTTGTGCTGGCAGGGCTTTGCGTTCCGACCGTCGGTGGTAAGACCACCGATGAAGCTGCGCAGGTGCTTCGCGCAACACGTGGCAGGCTTTCGCATCACGTCACCGACTCGGTTCAGGGCGTGCGCGAGGTCATTGCCTTTGGGGCTCAGGAACATCGCATGAATGAAATGGCTGATGAGCTGGAAGAATACATTTTCCAAGCTCAGTACAAGACGTCTTTCTGGATTGCTATTCGCCGAGGCTTCAACCAAGCACTGCTTCCCCTCGCAGTTGTCTCCCAGCTTCTTGTTGCTGTCTTTGCGCTTCCTTCGGGTGCTTTGAGCATCGCTCAGGTCACCATGTCCGTGGGTGTTGCTCTTGCTTCTTTCGCACCAGTATTGGCTGTCGAAGATCTGACCGCGGATTTGGATCAGGCGTATGCCTCGGCAGCGCGGATCTTCGCCGTGACAGACCGCGAAGCACTGGTTCCCGATCCGGAAAATCCCCGTCCCATCGCTGGTGGCGGTGATCTTCAGATTACGAGCGTGGACTTTACCTACCCGCAGGTTGCTCTAGCTTCAGGTCTTCACGATGATGCGGAGGAATACGAACACCTTCGTCCCCAAGTGCTTCACGACGTGACCGTCACTATTCCTGCGGGCTCCACGACTGCAATCGTTGGCGCCTCGGGCTCGGGGAAATCGACGCTTGCCGCGCTGCTTGCCCGCGTCTGGGATCCGGACTCCGGATCGATCAGCATTG
>CAUTOM010000088.1:0-4635 GCA_963540435.1 uncultured Actinomyces sp. | reverse complement strand
GGCATCACGTCGCGGATCTCAACCACACTGTCCACGCGCGTACCGGGAGCGATCCCCGCACCGTACAAAATGAAGGGAACGTGTGAGGAGGCCTCGTAAGGGTAACCTTTTCGCCACAGTCCGTGATCGCCCATCATATCCCCATGGTCGGAGATAAAAGCGATCACCGTATTTTCAGCCAGTCCGAACTCGCCTAGCGTCTGGATGAAGCGAGAAATCTGAGAATCGATGTGGGTCATATGCCCGTAGTAGCCGGCGCGCGCGAGCCGCACGTCCCGCTCACGATAGTGAGCAGCGAGGGCGGTGGGATCCCAATCCCGACGCTCTTCACTCATCAATTCATCCGACCAATTATCCTCGCCCGGAAGAGTGAGTTCATCCTGGTCGTAGCTATCGAAAGCCCACTGCGGCGGGTCAAGCGGAGCGTGCGGACGATGGAAGGACAGGTAGAGGAAGAATGGACAGGTGGGGTCGCGCCGGTAGAGCCACTGCGTTGCCTCGGTGACGACCCAATTCGTGGGGTGCAGTTTTTCCGCCTTATCCCAGGGACGCGCAACCATCGAATTGCATTCGAGGCCATTATCGATGTAATCCTCTGCAGCACCCGCTCCTTCTTGCTCACGCAACCACGTCAGGTAGTCGTCGTACATGCGAGAATCGCGCTCACGGTGACGCGAGTAGTGAAGATAGCCGTCGTGCAAAATGACATCATCAAAGCCGATGCGACCACGCTCGGGCCAGTAGTGCATCTTGCCGATCGCCTGAGTCTGGTAGCCGGCATCGCGAAGCGCTCCGGGGAGCGTCACCGGCATATCGAAAGTAATTCCATCCTGATAGCCGATCCGACGGTGCGTCGTTGGGGCGGTTCCGGTCATGAGTCCCATCCGAGAAGGAACACAGGTTGGACAAGCCGCGTAGGCCTGCGTCATCTGCGCCCCTCCCCCAGCTAGCTGATCAAGATAGGGGGTGCGCACATCGGGGTGTCCCAGAATCGACAGGCAATCCCCCCTCCATTGATCAACGGCAATGAGGACGATATTCGGATGGTTCTCACTCACGGTTACTCCTACTTGATACCCGTCATCGCGATGCCCTGAACGATGTGCTTCTGTGTGAGGACGAAGAGCAAGCACACGGGGATAAACAGCATGAGAGATCCCATTGCCGTCAGGTTCCAAGCGGTGAAAGATTCACTCTTAAAGATTGATAGTCCAATAGTAATTGTTCGCATCTCCAGCGAGCTGGTCGCAATCAAAGGCCACAAGAATTCATTCATCTGGAAGACGAAGGTGAACAATCCCAGGACCGTCAGTGCGGGTTTGCACTGCGGGAGAACAATCGAACGGTAGATCCGCAGTTCATTTGCTCCGTCCACACGAGCCGCCTCGATCAAAGAGTCGGGTACGCCCGCAATGAACTGGCGCATGAGGAAGATCGAGAAAGCACTCATGAGGAATGGCATGACCAGACCCTGATAGGTGTCAAGCCACCCGATCTGCGAGAACCACACATAGAGCGGGATCATGCGCACGAAGAGCGGGATCATCATGGTCGACAAGATTGCAATGAAGAAGACCTGTTTTCCCGGGAAATCAAACTTCGCGAAAACATATCCGACCAGCGGAGCAAAAACGATGTGCGAGCACGTGATCAGCCCTGCAACCAGTATCGAGTTGACAAGGAAACGACCAAAGGGGGCCGCTGCAAAAAGCCTCCCAATGTTCTCCCATTGCCACTTTGCGGGGATAAGAACCGCTGATCCACCGGAAACTTCCGCGTCGGATTGGAAAGCCAAAGAGATCATGTACAGCAGCGGGGCAACAGCGATCGCGGCAGCAATCCAAATGAAGATCAGCGAAACCAAGCGTGCACCCGGGAAGAGTTCATCCTCAGCGATGCTCTTCTTCTTTTTGATGACTGCCGAGGCCGGGGGCGGGGTAGGTACGCACATCATAGTGCCTCTTTCCTTCGTCCCGTCCGAATCTGGATCAGGGACAAAACCATAATGACTGCCAAGAATGCGAAGCTCATGGCAGAGGCGTAGCCCAGGTTCCCACTCTGGAAGGTCTCACGGTACACCTGGTAGACGTACAAGCTCGTTGCGTTTCCAGGCCCACCATTGGTGACCAAGTACGGTAGGCCGAATTGCTGGAGGGTTGAAATCATTCCGACCAGACCGACGAAGAGCGTCGTCGGGGCAAGGAGTGGAAGGGTCAAGGACCAGAAACGCTTCCATGGGGATGCACCATCAAGACGCGCGGCCTCGTAAATCTGAGGATCGATGCCCTGCAAGCCAGCCAAGAAAAGCAGCATGAAGTAGCCGGCTTCTTGCCACACGGTAATCCCGACAAGCGTTGCCAGCGGTGCGGTGGTGAGCCAATGCTGGGTGGGAAGGTGCAGGCTGGAGAGCACCGAGTTCAAGATACCCGTCGTCGGGTCCAAGATATTGCGCCACATCAAGCCGACGATGGCCACCGAGGTCATGTAGGGGGTCAGGATCATCGTGCGCGCAAGGGTGCGCCCACGGAATTTCTGATTGAGGATGAGAGCAAGGAGCAATCCCACGCACGCACCCAAAATCAGTGCGGAGGCCGCGTAGATCAGGGTGATTCTGAAGGCGTGCTGCACTTCGGGGTCACGGATGATCGAGGAATAGTTCTTCCATCCCACGGGGCGCAGCGTTGTAAAGCCTCGCGTGAAAGACAGCTGAAATTCCTGGATCAGCGGCCAGAACATGAAGAGAACGAAGTAGATGACCGCGGGGGTCAGGAAGAGATACGCGGTACGCGCTTGGCGTGCGCGCATCCCTCCCCAACGCCCCCGGCTCCGAGACGAGACGGACATGAGTTACTGCTTCAAGAGTCCGGCAACCGTGGTCTGGTAGATCTGGACCTGGGCAGCCGGGTCCTTTCCATTGAGGATGATCTCTTCGTACATCACCTTGCGAGCGTCCGAGATCTTTGCGGCATTTTCGTTACCCCAGAACGCCTTGTCGGGGGTCGCGGCGAATTCACGCGACTTGGCGACGACAGAGAGAATCGGATCGTTCTTCACAACGTCGGAGTTCGCCCACGACTTACGCGACATTGCCATTCCGGTCTCAGCGGTGACGGCTTCTTGGACCTTGAGGCTGGTCATGTCCTTGATGAGCTGCCATGCGAGCTCTGCGTTCTGCGACTTCGAGGGGATCATCATGCCCGAGCCTGCCAGGTAGGTCTTCTGAACATCGCCCTTGAGGGGTTCACCAACGGTTAGCGGGAAGTTCGGGTCTTCCTTGCGCACTGCTGCGATGTCCCAGGGACCGGTGAGGATGAAGCCTGCTCGCTTGGAGGTGAAGACCTTACGCGGTGCGGCGTAGTCATTCGAGGCGACAGGAACCGGCGCCAGCTTGTCCTTGTAGATCAGGTCGTACTGGAACTGCATGGCTTCGGTTGCCTTGGATGCCGGGGTCATGGGCTCGTTGCCTTCCGTGGTGAAGGTGACTCCGGCCTGCATGAGGAAGGGGACGGTGTAGGAGGCGTCGTTGTTGAGTGCCAGACCGTACTCAACGCCGGATTCCTGGATCTTCTTCGAGGCTTCGCGCAGTTCTTCCCACGTCTTAGGCATGCTCACGCCGGCCTTGTCCATCATTTCCTTGTTACCGAAGACGAGGCCGCCCATGGTCACGTGGAGAGGGATACCGTAGGTCTTACCGTCGGCCTGACGGTTTGCAAGGCCAGATTCGACGAAGTCATCAAGGAATCCGGATTCCTTCTGGAGGAAGGGATCCAGGGACATGATATTGCCGTCTGCGCCCCAGCGAGTGGACCACCAGCCGCCGTTTTCCTCGACGAGGTCAGGAGTCTGGCCGGAGAGGAAGTCAGCGGTGAGCTTTTGCTGCAGGTCGCCCCACTGGTAGTACTGGACGTTGATCTTGACGTTGTGCTCCTTCTCGAAGGCCGCGAAGGTATCGGTGTAGGCCTTGTAATCGCGACCCGCCGACATGTAGATCAGGATTTCTTTACCGGTGCGATCGCCCTGGATTCCCAGCGACTGCGAGGATTCGCTCGAGGAGTCAGAGGACTGCTGTCCCACTCCACCAGGCGTTGAGCACGCGGCAAGAGAAGCGGCCATGGCGAAAGCCGCGCATACCGACAGAGTGCGGCTGAGCCGCTTAGAAGAGCTGTGTCGCATCGTTGCGCTCCTTATGTTCTTTCTCGTTTAGTGCGTTGTCCCTCGAGGCATGTAGTGCCACCGAAGGGTCAGCGTTGTCGACTCCGGTTCTTCACCGCTGAGTGTGGACAGTAGAGTGACCGCGCTATCCAGGTCTCGGTTGTCGAGGCCGATTGTGGACAGTGCGGGGTGAAGGTCGCCGCCATCGACGGAGGCGCCTGTGCCGATGATTTGGAGATCATCGGGGATTGCGATTCCGCATTGAGTTGCTGCAAGGACTGCGCCAATGGCAACTCGGTCAGAATCGCAATACACCGCATCGGGAAGGGGATCTCGACCGGTGAAAATCGTGGTGGCGCACTGGAAAGCGGAGGGGATGCTCCCCTCTGTGTACGCCAAAACTTCAGGGGCACCCAAGTGCGATTCGCTGAGGAAATTCGTGTATGTGTGCCAGCGAGGTTCGTTTTCAAGTTCTTCGGCGCT
>CAUTOM010000087.1:0-4786 GCA_963540435.1 uncultured Actinomyces sp. | reverse complement strand
GCCGCCGCCCGCGAGCGCGAGCTTCCCTCGCACCCGGTTCGCGAGCTGCGCAACCACCCCGGACTGGGAGTCTCTGCGCTCGCCGAAGATGGCGCACTCCTTCTGGCCGGCCGCGTGAGCTGGCTGCGTAACCTTGGTATTTCCCTTCCTCAGTCTGCGCTTTCCGCCATTTCCGAGGCCGAGGCCACGGGAGCGACCGTTGTGGCAAGCGCGCGCGTTGAGGGGTGGCAGGAAATTTCCTCCGCTGGTGATACGGACTCGGCGCAGGCTTCGATGCCCACAGAAGAGGACGAGGATGGCGGGATCATCGTCGATATGGCCGTGGGCGGCATGACCTGTGCTTCCTGCGTTCGCAGAGTTGAGCGCAAGTTGGGCAAGCTCGATGGTGTTCATGCGCAGGTTAACCTGGCAACTGAGAGTGCGCGAATTACCCTCAAACACGATTACAGCGACGCTGAGCTTGAAGAGGTTGTTAAAGCAGCAGGCTACGAGCCGCAGGTACGTTCGCGTCGGCTTGCTTCCGCTCAAGCACCCACAGCGACGCTCACTCCCCAGACACGCGAACTTCCCGAGCGCCTCGAGGGAGTACTTCTGGGTGCCTTCGTTGTGCGTGACACGGTGAAAGAGTCATCAAAGGATGCGATTGCCCAGCTCAAGGCCTTGGGAATCACTCCAACTCTGCTCACTGGCGACCATGAATCTGCAGCACGCTTTGTTGCCTCGCAGGTGGGGATTGACTCGGTTATTGCAGGAGTTCTCCCCCAAGACAAGCGTGATGCCGTGATGCGCCTTCAAGAAGAAGGCCACCAGGTAGCCATGGTTGGTGACGGCGTTAATGACGCGGCTGCTCTGGCACAGGCCTCGACTCAGGGCTTGGGTATTGCCATGGGTTCGGGTGCTGATAGCGCGATCGCGGCCGCCGACATGACGCTGGTGAGCTCGGACCCGACGATGGCTGCCGCAGCAATTCGCATTTCGCGTGCGACGCTGAAAGTCATCAAAGAAAACCTCTTCTGGGCGTTCTTCTACAACGTCATCATGATTCCGCTCGCGATCTTCGGGCTTCTCAACCCGATGCTTGCTTCGGCTGCGATGGCGATGTCTTCGGTGTGTGTTGTCCTCAACTCCATGAGGCTGCGCCGCGCGCACTGAGGTATCACTCTCATGCAGGTGCCCCCGCGAAAATCGCGGGGGCACCGTGTGTCTTGACTGATATGACGCTCAATTAATCCAGACGAGCGTTTCTAGTTGACGCGCTGAGCGACCTGGAAACCGCCCGAGTTGTAAATCAACTTATAGGTGGAACCAGGGTGTGCTCCCTGCGCATAGGAAACCGCCTCAACGTTCTTCTGCTCTCCCCACGCGGCACCGCGCTGATCGACAACGACGTAATCCACGGCAACATCCTTCGCGGATCCCACCCAGTAGACCTCATGATCGGGGATCAGATAGGCGAGCAGAGTCAGGTCCGTTTCGACATTGGCGTTGTCCGGGATCAATGACATGATCTCCTCGACCTGAGTCATCCTCGGGCTGACTGCTCCAAATCCGGGGTTTGTCATCTTCCACATGGGAAGCTGCGGGGCAGTGATGAGTGTGGCCGCACAAGGAATCGCCAAGGCAACCGTAGCGACGAAGGGACGCTGTCGGCTCATCACCCAGCCCAGGCCTCGTGAGATGTCAGACTGCTCGCGCTCACTCCACCTGCGATGAACGTCTAAGAGCGCGCCCAGGAGGATTGGCACCAAAATCGCGTTGTAGTGCCAGTGCTTCCAATCCCAGTAGTAGTCGACGGAACCGAGGAAACGCCATGCGATGGTCGGTAGGATCACCCAGAACCAGGGCGAGGCGAGGCCGATAATCCCCGCACCCAAGATAGCCATGGCGATAACGCCGAACTTTTGCGAGGGCCACAGAGCCCTCTCGATCATGGTGACGTTTCCGCGGCCCTGCGAGCCATCGAGACTGTAAGCCCATGTTCCCGAAGCATTGAAAGCGGGCAGAAGGAGCTTAATCGTTACGACGAAAGCGATGACTCCGAAAGCCGCAAAGAACAGCGGGTATGCAAAGCTCTTGATTGAGTCCCTTCCTCGCCACGACAGAATCAAGCCGATCATCATGATGGTGAGGCCCAGGTCTTCCTTGACCAGAACAAGCGGCGCAGACCACGCCATAGTTGCCACCCAACGGCCCTCAACGAAAGCGGCCGAGGCCCACGCAAGCATGGGGAGCGCGAAGGCGATTTCGTGGAATTGGGAGGCAACGGCACCTTGGAAACCCCATGCGGTCACGTAGCCGATACCGATAATCGAAGCGAGGAGCCATCCCGCCTGCTTTGTCGCGAGGCGAACCAGCGGCCACGCTGAAACCGCAATCAAAAGATCTTGAACAACCAGCAGGGTCAATCCTGAGGGGAAGAAGCGATAGATCGGCCCCAAAAGCACCAAAATCGGGTGGAAGTGATCACCCAGCAGGTTGTATCCGGGTCCTTTGACAGGAACGATCGGCGCCTGGAAGTGACTATAGGATTTCGCCGCCTCGGTGAAAATTGCCAAATCCCACGAGGGGACATCGAGCGAGCGCCACTGCCCCACAGAGAAAGTGATGTATAAGCAGGCACCGAGCACGACCGACAGGGCCGCGGGAAGATAAGCCGAAAGCAACTCTAAGGGGCGCCGACGGGTACCTTTTTCAGACATTAACTGACTTCTCCTGGACGTGATTGGGAAACCGGAGTGTGTTCGGGATCTGGGAAGGGAATGCCCACGCGCTGGACCGAAACAGGAGTGCGATAGCGTCGACGAAGGCGAACTTTACGCAGCGCAAGCATCGCCGAAGTCCATGCGACATCGGCTAGACTCGCCGGTCGGTTTAATGCGACCAAGCTGTGATCATCACCTGAGTGCTCGAAAGCGCAGGGCAATTCGATAGCGGTCATCCCCAAGGCGAGCAGCCGGACCTTCATATCCAATTCGAGACCGTAGCCATTGGCGAAAGGCATGATCGCGTTGAGCGCCTCGCGGGTAATACACAGCTGTTCGGACAGGGGTGCTTGAGAATCCCAACCCGTTTGGCGCCGAATCGTATTGTGTGCGAGGCGTTGCGCGGCGGTCTCCTTGCGAGCACTGCTCGGATCTTCACTGCCGAGGCCCGCGGGAACAGCGCAAGCAAGGTCTGCACGGCCACTGCTGATGGCCTCGACAAGGAAAGCCGCATCCACGGCGCTCTCCCCCAGGTCGCCCGAGAGAAAGAGAATGTGTCGGCCGGGTGCGTCAACGCGGTCACGCATTGCGGCAACCTTTACGCCCGTTTCGCGTGCCGAGGCCCGGCCTCGGGGAACGGAATGGCGGACGACAACCGCACCGGCGGCGCGCGCGTACTTTCCCGTCTCATCATCGGAACCGTCATCGATGACAATCAGCAGGTCAACGCCCGGGATTGCCCGGCATGCGCGTACGGTCGAGGCGATCTGGCGGCCGACATTGTGGGCACAGATGATCGCCGCGACCTTCTGGGAAGGTGAGGGTTCGACGGATTGAGCGGGAGTCACCCTGCTAGTTTATCCCGAGCTTCCCACGGGATCGGTTAGCGGATCGTCACCTGGCGTGAAACGAGGCCCTGGCGCGCGCGACGTTCGTCTGTAGTGAGTGGAGTGGTGTCCTTGAGTGCCTTCTCAACGTTTTCTGCAAGAACCTTTGCTTCAGGGGCTACGTCTTCAGCGGAGGCCCCTTCGGCGAGCTCAAAAACCGGGATCGCCAGTCCGCATGCGCGGAATGCACCGACGAAACGAGAGCCTTCTCCCAATCGGGCATTTCCAGCTGCCTGCAGGCGAGCCAGCGCATCAAAAAGCTTGTGTTCAGGGGCGGCAGACACGTAACGAACAAAGTTGCGGTTCATTTCGCACCAGTACATGCCTTCGGTTCCGGGTACTGCAATGGTGGGAACAACGTCGGCGCGGTTTTGTTCGAGCGCGTCGCGCATTTCAGGGGTAAGTTCCTGATTCGGGTCGAACCAGTATCCGAAATCAGCAACGATCTCCATATCGCCAAATGCCTTCGGATCAACAATGTCCTGGAGGCGAGGGGCGGGTTCGCGCACATCAATATCGATGACGCCGTCAACACCGTCGGACTGTGCCTGAAGGGCAGCAAGAAGAGCTGCGGCAACGTCGTGTGAGAGATCACCCGAGTTCGAGCGAGTCTGCAGGCCAACAAGGATGCGTCCATCGGGGCGAATCATTGCGGGATGGCCATCGGGCAGCAGGGTAACGATGTCGAAGTCTGCACCGCCGTGCTCTTCAGTGGTGCGCCCGCTCAGCGTTGCGCAGGGGATGATTTCGCGCATTGCGACCAGTTCGACCTCGTTAGGAAGTCCTTCGAAAGGACGTTCCACGAAGGGGATCGGGGGGCGGTATGCCGGTTGATCCGCGCTGACTGCTACTTTTTTACGACGTGAGGCTTTTCCCATGGGGCTATCGTAGCGGTTTTCCCAGCATTCACGAGGCCGTGGCCCGGAATGCGCTAACGGGTAACACTTTCGCGCACGCTCCGACGGGCGCGTGGGGCCTGTTATCGAACACTCTGCACGATATTTGCAGATTCATACCTTATTAACAACGTTGTTTCATCCCATCAGTCCTATGCTCCCACCCACCCATCTCTTTTCCAATTAGCCCTTCCAACTGACGTTTCGGGAATGTAGACTACGCGTAGTCACATTTGAGGAGGACATATGTCTACGGCACGGGTTGCACGCTCCGTCAAGCTCGATCCCGAGATCGACGCCC
>CAUTOM010000086.1:0-4903 GCA_963540435.1 uncultured Actinomyces sp. | reverse complement strand
CGGTCCACTCCCCCAACGTTGATCAGGGTCTGCGGGAGGCGCTTGATGAAGCCGGTAAGGTCTGCAAGATCGCGTCCAGATTCCTTCACCATGCGTGCGAGCAGGAGCGAGGAAAGGATGCCATCACCGGTAGTTGCGTACTTCTTCGCAATGATGTGCCCAGATTGTTCGCCGCCCAGGGAGTATCCACCCTCGAGCATGGCTTCAAGGACGTAGCGGTCACCGACGCCGGTCTGAATCGTCTGAATACCGGCCTCTTGCATGGCAAGAATCAATCCGAGGTTCGACATCACCGTGACAACCAGTGTGTCCTTGGCAAGCTGGCCCTCATCGCGCATGTGGACAGCCAGTGCGCCCATGATCTTGTCACCGTCAACGAGGTTTCCGTGGCGGTCGACCGCAAGGCAACGGTCCGCGTCACCATCGTAAGCCACACCGAAATCGGCCCCGGAGGCAACGGTCAGCGCCTGAAGCTGTTCGGGGTGCGTCGAGCCGGCTTTGTCATTGATGTTCCGACCATCGGGGGCAGCATTGATCACGACAGCGTCGGCACCGGCCTGACGGAAAGCTTCGGGGGCGAGGAAAGACGCACCACCGTTTGCGCAGTCAACCGCAATACGTAAGCCGTGTAGGTCTGTTCCCAGCGAGGTCATGAGGTGCTCAATGTAGGACTTTTCTGCCCAGTCATCGTCGTATTCAACCTCGCCAACAGCGGCGCCCGTGGGACGATCCCAAGGAGTATTGAGGAGCTCTTGGATCTGGTCCTCGACCTGGTCAGGGAGCTTGTAGCCGCCGTGCGCGAAGAACTTGATGCCGTTGTCGGGCATGGGGTTGTGCGAAGCGGAGATCATGACGCCCAGATCAACTGAAGACGAGGCCGTCAAGTGAGCAACGGTCGGAGTGGTGACGACACCAACGCGGACAACATCCATTCCGGCACTTGCAAGACCTGCCGCCAGCGCGTGGTCGAGGAACTCGCCAGAGATTCGCGTATCGCGACCGATAATGGCTTTTGGTTTGTGTCCCGAGGCCGGGCGTCCCTGAATCGTCAGGCGAGCTGCCGCTTCACCCAGTTCCAGTGCGAGGGGCGCGGTCAAATCAACATTTGCCAGTCCGCGTACGCCGTCAGTTCCGAACAACCTGGTCATCGGGGTTCCTCCCAAATTCGATATCGAACTCTCCAAGTTTACCCGGCTTGCAGAAAAATGACTCGTGGCTCCAACCAAAAGGTGGAGCCACGAGTCGAAGTAAAGGCGAAGATCAGCGCTTCGAGAACTGCGAAGCCTTGCGTGCCTTCTTGAGGCCTGCCTTCTTACGCTCAACAGCGCGGGCGTCGCGGGTTAGGAAGCCAGCCTTCTTCAGTGCGGGGCGGTTCGCGTCACGATCGATCTCGTTCAGTGCGCGAGAGATGCCCAGGCGCAGCGCGCCGGCCTGGCCGGAGATGCCGCCGCCATTGATACGAGCGATCACGTCGAAGCGACCGTCGATATCAAGCAGAGTGAAGGGGGACTTCACGAGCTGCTGGTGCAGCTTGTTCGGGAAGTAATCTTCAAGAGTGCGTCCGTTAATGGTCCACTGGCCGCTGCCGGGAACCAGGCGAACACGGGCAACGGCTTCCTTACGGCGGCCAAGGCCCGCGCCGGGCGCGGTGATGGACTGACCAGCACCAGCAGGCGCTGACTCAGTCTCTGTGGTGTAGGAGCTGGGGACAACTTCCTCATCCAGCTCAAGAATCTCGGTGGTCTCAGCCACAGTTCTCCTCAGTGCAGTTCGTTGGGCTCAGAAGCGCGACGCGCTCACTGGGCGACCTGGGTGATTTCGTAGGGAATCGGCTGCTGGCCGATGTGCGGGTGCTCAGCTCCGGCGTAGACGTGCAGCTTCTTGAACTGCGCGCGGCCGAGGCTGGTGTGAGGAAGCATGCCACGGACTGCCTTCTCAACTGCGCGTTCAGGACGCTCAGCCATGAGATCGCGATAACGTGTTGCGCTCAAACCACCGGGGCGACCGGAGTGGCGGTAGGCCATCTTCTGGTCGAGCTTCTTACCGGTGAGGGCAACCTTGTCCGCATTGATGATGATGACGTAATCGCCCATATCAAGGTGAGGGGCAAACGTCGGCTTGTGCTTCCCACGAAGGATAGCGGCAACTTGAGCCGCCAGGCGGCCGAGGACGACGTCAGTGGCGTCGATGACGTACCACTGCTTGTCGGCATCCGCCGGCTTAGGTGAATAGGTGCGCACGGGCGTAACCTTCAATTCTTTCTGTCATGGGGCCTAGCATCGAGTGTTCGACGCACCGGCCCGCTATGAAACGGTTCCGCGAGGCATCAGCCGAATTTCTTCTCCGGCGAGTGGGAAGGCACCGAAGGTCCAGCTGACACACAGCACCTGTTAGTCTATGCGTCTGCGGCGCTCCGGGTCAAAGCACGGGCCAGAGTGTGGCTAATTCCTCAAATCGTTTCTTGCTCAACCAGCGCAGCAATTGCCGCCCATGGCCCATTCTTCAAGGCTTCCGTCAAAGGCAAAACCACGCATACGGCGTGCCCGGTGAACCTGTGCACTCCACTCGGCCTCGTCGGGATAACTCACGGATTCCAGGGTCAGCCCATGCGCGGGGGCAATCGGTGCCGCCTCCTGGCGCGAGGCCCTCTCGAGCAGCTGTGCGGGCCATGTCTCCTCGCGCGCTCCCCTACCGACTTCAATAAGGGCACCGACAAGAGAGCGAACCATGGAGTGACAGAAGGCGTCAGCGCGCACGTGGCACTCAAGGACTCCGCTTCCCTGGGCCTCGGGAACAATGCGCAATTCACGTAGTTCACGAATCGTCGTCGCCCCCTCACGCGGACGGCAATACGCAAGGAAATCATGCTCACCCAGAAGAGGCTGCGCTGACCGGTTCATCGCCTCGATGTCGAGCGCGTAGGGGACCTCGTACACATCCCAACGCCGCGCCAGTGGCAGTTGCCCCTCGGGGACGAGGCGATAGGTATAGGAACGCTCAAGCGCTGCGAAACGCGCGTCAAAGTCAGCGCTGACGAGGCTCACGTGGTCAATGCGCACATCGCTGGTTCCTCGAGGAGCCTTGAGCCCACTGCCAATGATGAAATCAACATACTCGCGCCCGAGAAGGGAGTTCACTCGCCGTTGGAGAGCTTCGGCGCAGGCCGCGTTCAGTTCCCCTTCATCGCTGGGGTGGTTCTTCTCCCTCACGAGGCCGTGGAAGGCTTCAGCGGAGCAGTCGAAGTGAGCAACCTGGTGACGCGCGTGCACTCCCGCGTCGGTCCGCCCTGCGACGGTGAGTGTAATGCCGTGGCGAAGAATTGTCTCAAGGGCGCGGGTGAGAACTCCTTGAACGGTGCGAAGGCCATCTTGAGAGGCCCAGCCATGAAAGAACGTCCCATCGTAGGCGAGGTCAAGACGGATCCTCAGCGAGGCAGATTCTAGAGCTCCCATGAGCGCACTCCCCCAATAATTCCGGCGTCGTTGGGAACGATGATGACATCGTCCCCAAGCTTTTCGCGTTGGGAAGGAACAATGCGCTTAGAGTTCCCCCCGCCCAAATAGAGGCGATCCCACATGTACATGGGGCGGAGGCCTTCAACGACGCGACGAACGCGGCGTGACCAATGCATATCGCCCAAGCGCAAGCGTTCGTGTTCGCCGATGTAGTCGTCGTAGGTGAGCCCCCAGCGAATCGGCCCTTGGGAGACTTCAACATGTGGGGCCAGGCGCCCGCCGTCAAAAACAGCGTTTCCAAGACCCGTGCCCAAAGTGATGATCATTTCGAGGCCTCGGCCGGTCACAACACCCGCACCCGCAACTTCTGCATCATTGAGGACTTTCGTGGGCAGGCTTAAAGCCTTCTCCAACGCGCCTGCCATATCAAAGTGATCCCATAAGGTGACAAGTTCGGGGACCACGCGTGAACGGGGGCCGTCTTTGGTGATGTAGTGCGGAGTGGCGATGACGATTCCGTGGCGAATCATTCCCGGCATTCCAAGGGTGACTCGGTCAGCGACTGGAAGCTGCGCAGCCAAGTCAACGACAGTGTCGACCAAGAGCTGCGGCGGAAGAGGATAGGGAGTCGGAGTGCGTTTGGGAGGAGCAACCATTGTTCCAAGGGAATCCAATACGGAGGCTTTGATTCCGCCGCCGCCACAATCCACTGCCAGTGTCATCTCGCGAGTCATAGCTACAGGCTACAGCCCCCACCGGCTTTCATCCTGAAGAGGAAAGAAAAATAGAGGCCACATTGGGTTTAGCACAAGGGCCGGGCACCACAGTTGTGGTGCCCGGCCCTTTTTCAAGTCGCTTACGCGAAAGAGATCACTTCTCTTCTTCGACCTGCTCGGCGGCGTCAGCTTCTTCGCCGGCCTCGGCTGCAATTTCTTCAGCCTCATTAGCCTTGGCGAGGTCGCCTTCTTCACGAGCCTCTTCGGCACGCTCTGCAGCTGCTTCTGCGGCTTCCTCAGCTTCTGCTGCGACTTCAGCAGCAGCGGCCTTTTCGGCAGCCTTCTCAGCAGACTTCACGACTGCCTTCTTCTCGACGGCCTCCATGCAGAACTCAATCTGCATCATGGGGGCGTTGTCGCCCTTGCGGTTGCCCAGGCGGGTCAGGCGGGTGTAGCCGCCCTTACGCTCGGGGTCAAGAGCAGGAGCAATGACATCAAACAGAGTGTAGAGCGCATCGCGGTCGGTGATGACGCGTGCAACGGTACGGCGAGCGTGGATGTCGCCACGCTTTGCCTTGGTCACGAGCTTCTCAACGAAGGGGCGCAGGGCCTTAGCCTTGGCCTCGGTCGTGGTCAGAGAGCGGTGTTCAATGAGCTGAGTCGCGAGGTTCTTGAGGATCAGCTTCTGGTGTGCCGGGCTTCCGCCCAGACGAGCACCCTTCTTGGGGGTGG
>CAUTOM010000085.1:0-5184 GCA_963540435.1 uncultured Actinomyces sp. | reverse complement strand
CGATCGCCAGGGAATGAAGGAAGACGATCCTCGCCACCAGGCGGTCAAGCTGCGTAATCCTCTTGCTGATGATGCGCCGGTGCTGCGTACCTCAGTTTTAGACACTCTTCTTGATGTTGCGGCCCGCAACTGCGCGCGAGGGATTCCTTCGGTTGCGATTTATGAAGTTGCGAAGGTGGTGCACAGCCAGGGTGTTGTTCCTACAGGACTGATCTCGGCCGAGCAGCGTCCCAGTGATGAACAGCTTGCTGCATTGGAAGCTGGAACTCCTCCGCAGCCGTGGCATGTTGGTGCTGTTTTTGCGGGACAGGCATTGCCGGCCGGAATTCTCAGCGCTCAGCGTTCTTTCGATTGGGCGGACGCAGTCCAGGCGGTGCGATCGATTGCGGATCAGCTCGGCGTACGCATCGAAGTGACGCGTGCGTGGCTTGCGCAGCCGACGACGCACAAGGGGCCTCGTCTTCCCGAGGCAGCAACGGATCCCGCTGAAGTTGCCCCCTTCCATCCGGGTCGGGTTGCTCGAATCTTTGCGCGAAAGGGTAAGGATTTCGTCGAACTCGCCTTGGCGGGGGAGCTTTCCCCGAAGACCTGCAAGGCTTTCGGGCTTCCGGCGCGTTCATGTGCCTTCGAATTGGATGTCGATGCGCTGATCGCTCTAATCAGTGATGAACCCTTGCAAGTCAAGCCCGTATCGACGTATCCGGCAGCGAAGGAAGATCTTGCTCTAGTTGTTGCCAATGACCTGCCTGTTTCTCGCGTTGAGCAGGTTATTCGCCAGGCGGCGGGTGCTCTCATTGAGGATCTCTCGCTCTTCGACGTATACGAGGGCGACCAGGTTCCCGAAGGCTTCCGTTCTTTGGCCTTCTCTCTGCGCCTTCGCGCCAGTGACCACACTTTGACTCCGGATGAAGTACAAAAGGTCCGTGCAGACGTCATTGCGAAGGCAGAGAAAGTTTTAGGGGCAACGCTTCGCGGGTGATCTGGTTGCGCCTTGTTAGTCTGAAACCAGACTCGTGTGTGAAGGAGTATCAATGAAGGTTTTGCTGACTGCGGCTTCGCAGCATGGGGCAACTACAGAAGTTGCAGAGGCGATTGCTCGCAGGCTGAGGGCTGATGGCCTCGAAGTTGTCTGCAAAGCACCGCAAGACGTTGACTCTCTTGACGGATTTGACGCGGTTATTTGCGGCTCCGCCGTCTACATGACTCAGTGGATGTCGACCGCCCATGATTTTATGGAGCGTTTTGCGCAAGAATTGCACAAGCTGCCGGTGTGGGCTTTTTCCGTTGGTATGAACGGCGTCCCCAAGCACGTTCCTCAGGATCCCAGCCGGATTGGTCCAGTGCTGACGCGTATCGATGCGAAGGAGCTGCGTTCTTTTGCGGGACGCTACGATCCTTCTCTTCTCTCGCTTCGTGAGAGGGCGATCGTTCGCCTCGCGGGTGCGGTGGAAGGCGATTTCCGTGACTGGGATGCAATCGATGAATGGGCCCACGCCATCGCTCAAGAACTGACACGTCAATAACTGTGATATTTCACGGTTGAATGCCGATGGAAGGGGGCCTATGCGATCCGATTTTCGCATAGGCCCCCTTCCTTCCCTTATACTTACCTGAATGGGAGTGGAGTCAACGTCGATTCGCGACTAATTAAGGGGATTTTGATGTCATCTGAAGCGACACCGCAGACGAAGGCTGGGCGTCATGCAGCAATTCGCAATCTGTTAGTCTCCCAAACTATTAGTTCTCAGGAACAACTGCGTTCTGCTTTGGGGACTCTTGGAATCGATGTCACCCAGGCGACTTTGTCTCGTGATCTCATGGAAATGCGCGCGACGAAAATGCGTGACCGCTCGGGTACGTTGATTTATTCGGTCCCTAACGCAGATGGTTCTCAATCGCACGAAGCTGAGGCCAGCGTTGAGCGCTTGCAGCGGTGGCTGCAAACCCTTCTTGTGACCTCAACCTGCGTCGGGAATCAATTGGTTTTGCGCACTTTGGTTGGCGCTGCAAACCTTTTGGGGTCAGCTCTCGATGTGGCTCGTATCGACGATGTCGTGGGAACAATCGCCGGCGACGACACGGTCTTGATCATCTGCACCTCCGATCAGGGAGCACTCAACGCTCAGGAATATTTGACCTCGCTGGCTGGAGGGGGATCGCATCAGAGCGTCTTGTAAGAGGCGGTTGTATTGAAGAGACTGCTTCGTAGAGTATGCCCGTTAGCCGTGTGGCTAGCGGGTACGCCTTCTTGCGGCTATTCTCCCTACTGGAACTGGTTCTAGTCTTGAGGAATTACGTGAGTACAACAGTGAGTTCGAGGGCCGAATCACTACTGCCGGCCGTGGGCGTTGCGATATTCTTCTTGGCTTTTGGCGGCCAAGGGGTGCGTGATCTTTTTGGATGGGTCGGCTTCGGCGTAATTACAGGAATTGTCCTCATAGCCGCATGGGTCATTTTCTTCCTCGCGGGTAGGGCAGTGACGCTGCGCCGGTTGTCTCTTTCGGTTTCTTCCTACATTCTGGTCTGCTGTTTATCGGTGATTTGGAGCCAATATCGTCTAGAGACTTTTGGCTCAGCGTTGATTACTCTTGCGACCAGTTCGGCGGGTGTTTTAGTGGCGATTGCATTCCCGCTTCGGCAGATGCTGGATGTTTTCGCGCAGGCAATGAAAATCATCATCGCTGCTTCCTACGCGCTTGAACTATGGGTGTCCTTGGTAGTGGGGCATCGCATCCCGCCAATGTATATGCGCAATTGGAAGGAAGTTCCGGAGCTCTATTACTGGGTCAATGGTGCTCTCCTCAAAGGAGGGCCGATTCAGGGATTTGTTGGCAACAGGAATCCTCTGGCATTCATCGCGCTTCTGCTCATGCTCTGTGTTTTGGTTTTCTGGATCGAGGACAAGACACATCATGTGAGTAACGGAGCATGGCTCCTTGCGTGTGTAGGTATTTTAGTTTTGACCGGCTCTGCAACCGTTTTCGTTGCGATGCTCGTCTCGGTGAGCGCCCTTGCTTTCTTGTTGATTGTCCGCCGCTTGGGCTTTTATGAACGTCGCTTCGCTGTCCGCGTTGCTCTCACTGCCGCCGCCAGTTTCCTCTTGGTCGCACTGATCATGAAGGATCAAGTCACAATCTTGCTTGGTCGCAGTTCCGATATGACTGGTCGAGGTGTGATCTGGCAGAAGCTCTTGGAGCTGTGGCAACAGCACCCCTTCCTTGGATGGGGTTGGGTTGTCTTGTGGCCGCCGTGGTTGCCGCTGTTTAAGAACCTAGTTGTTCGTCCCGATGGTACTCCCACAATGCAGGCGCACAATGCCTACATTGAAGCTCTGTTCCAGACCGGAATCATCGGTCTTATGCTTTTGGCCTTCGCTGTTTTGTGGGTGATGATTCGAATTTTCCGAGTTGCGCTACGCGATCTTGAAACTGATTTAGTGCCAACTTTGGCTGCGGTTCTGATGTTGGCAATGTTTGTGCAGTCCTTCACGGAGTCGCGTCTCTTGACTGAAGGGAATTGGGTGCTCTTCGTTGCCTTTGCAACTTGGCTGAAGGTTCGTGCAGAGTCCTACGATTTCCACCCTCCCCGCCGAGCGCTCTCCAAGGACGAAACTGGCGCCATCGCGGCCTCGTGAAGGTCAAATGAACGCTTCTACGGAGGCGAGCACTTATCACGTAAACTATGACTCGTATGTCATTCCAATAGGAAGAGGAAAATTCAGTGACCGATATTATTGACGACCTCCAATGGCGTGGTCTGATTGCTCAGCACACCGACCTTGACGCGCTTCGCGCTCACTTCGCTGCGGGCCCGGTCACTTTCTATTGCGGCTATGATCCGACTGCGCCGTCTCTTCACCATGGGCACCTGGTTCAGCTGATCGTTATGCGTCACCTGCAACTGGCTGGACACAAACCGCTTGCTCTTGTCGGCGGTGCGACGGGCCAGATTGGGGATCCTCGTCAAAGCGGCGAGCGTCAGCTTCAACCGACTGAAGTTGTCCAGGGTTGGGCCGACCGTTTGCGCGCGCAGATTTCGCGCTTCTTGGACTTCGAGGGGCCTGCGGCTGCCCGTATGGTCAATAACCTGGATTGGACTCAGGAGATGAGTGCAATCGATCTTCTGCGTGGGATCGGTAAGTACTTCCGCGTGGGCACCATGCTGAACAAGGACATTGTTGCTCGCCGTATCGCTTCTGATGAGGGTATTTCCTACACCGAGTTTTCCTACCAGGTTCTCCAAGCGAACGACTACCTTGAGCTCTTCCGTCGTTACGGTTGCACGCTCGAGACCGGTGGAAACGACCAGTGGGGCAATATGGTTGGCGGCGTCGATCTGATTCACAAGGTCGAGGGCGCTGATACCCACGTGATGACGACGCCCATCATTACTAAGGCTGATGGAACAAAGTTCGGCAAGTCCGAGGGCGGTGCAATTTGGCTCGACCCCGAGATGATGAGTCCGTATGCCTTCTATCAGTTCTGGTTGCAGGTCGCCGATGACGACGTCGTTCGTTTCTTGAAGATCTTCACCTTCTTGTCGCGCGAAGAAATCGAGGCGCTTGAGGTTGAAGTTGCCGAGCGCCCGCATGAGCGTGCTGCCCAGAAGGCTTTGGCTGCGAGTGTGACTGCTTTGGTTCACGGTGACGAGGAGCTTGCGCGCGTGCAGGCTGCGACCGAAGCGCTGTGGGGGAGTGGAGATCTTTCGTCCATTGACGAGGCCACTCTGGTAGCAGCCACCAGTGACCTTCCCCGTGCGGAGCTTTCTTTGGGAGATTCTCTTATTGATGCTCTTGTTGAGACTGGACTGGAGAAGGGGCGTAGTGCCGCACGTCGGACTCTCGCGGGCGGTGGAGCCTACGTCAATAAGGTAAAGGTTGAAGACGAAGAGGCCGTGCTGAGCGCCGATGACCTGTTGGCAGGCGGCTTGGTTTTGATTCGTAAAGGTCGCAGGAATCTGGCTGTTGTCGCGGTCCGATGAGCCGTTTTTAAAGGTGTGCCCGTCGTCATAGTGTTTTGATTTGACGACGGGCCCCAAAACGGCCTAATCTATAACTCGTTGCGCTGAGGGCGACGGAAACGTTGCAAGGCGCGAAAGCCCCTTTGAGATTCACCTCGGGTGAATTGCAAATGTGGGGGTGTTGTTTGTGAACTCGATAGTGTGTTTGTTTTTTGTTTTTATGCC
>CAUTOM010000084.1:0-5495 GCA_963540435.1 uncultured Actinomyces sp. | reverse complement strand
TTTCTGAACACCAGATCACCAATCCGATGAGAAAGAGAATCAATCCTGGGAGAACCATACCAAGTTCGCTGCTCATTGCTACTGTGCTTTCGACCGATGCTTACGAAGCCAATGCTTTATCGTTCAGAAAGATTGGGGAGTTTCAATACAGTGAGGCTGGGGGGAAGCACTGCAGAATCAGGTAACACGTCACTTACCTCCACATCGCCACTGAAAGGGTGCTTCGTCGCTTCCACTGCGGACACTACGCCAGAGACTGGAAGCGTGCAAGCAGTTTCGATGCTCGGATTCCCGCTTTTTAATTTGTGTTGTATTGATTGCACAATGAAAAGTGGGTGTTGGGATTCTGAAAGAACCTCAACACCCACTTGGTGCTGGTCACGGTTGGCGAACCATGAGAGCGTGAAACTTACTCATCACCTGCGTGATCCGCTCCGGAGATCGAGTAGTTGAACAGCTGGTAGCGATCAATCGCCTCTTGAACGACCGAGCGATCAATCTGTCCGCGGTCAGCAAGGGCCTTGAGGACTCGAACAGTCATTGATTCAGCATCAATATGGAACCAACGGCGAGCCGCGCGACGAGTATCAGAGAAGCCGAAGCCATCGGCGCCCAAGACGTAGTAGTCGCCGGGAACCCACTGACGAATCTGGTCGGGCAGAAGACGGTCAAAGTCCGAAGAGGCCACGAAGGGTCCTTCGGTTCCCTGCAGCTGGCTGGAAACGAAGGGAGTGCGCTGAGGCTCGTTCGGGTGGAGGAAGTTGAATTCTTCTGCCTCCAAGGCCTCGCGACGCAGCTCTGTCCACGAGGTGACCGACCATACCGCAGCGTCAACGCCCCAATCGCGGGCGAGCAGTTCGCGGGCCTCGCGTGCCCACGGAACCCCGACGCCGGAAGCAAGGAGCTGAGCCTTGGGGCCGCCGAAGTTCTGGTGGTCATCCAAGCGGTAGATTCCCTTGATCAGACCGTTGACATCCAGGTTTTCCGGCTCCGCGGGTTGGTGGATCGGCTCGTTGTAGACGGTCAGGTAGTACATGACATTCGGGTCGCGTCCACCTGCATCACCATACATGCGCTCCAAGCCATCGCTCATGATGTGGCGCAATTCGTAGGCATAAGCAGGGTCGTAGCACACGAAAGCGTGATTCGTTGCCGCGAGAACCTGAGAATTGCCATCCATGTGCTGGAGGCCTTCACCCGTCAAAGTTGTACGACCAGCTGTCGCGCCGATGACGAAGCCCTTCGAAAGCTGGTCCCCGGCAGCCCAGAACTGATCGCCTGTGCGTTGGAAACCAAACATCGAATAGAAGATGTAGAAGGGGACCATGGGGAGGTTATGGGTCGCGTATGCGGTACCGACTACCTGGAACGCTGCAGCACTACCCGCCTCGGTGATACCGGTGTGCAGAACCTGGCCCTGCTCGGATTCGCGGTAAGAGAGCATCATATCCGCATCAACCGGAGTGTAGGCCTGACCCGTCGTGTTGAAGATCTTCGCCGAGGGGAAGATTGCATCCAGGCCGAAGGTGCGTGCCTCGTCAGGAATGATCGGAACGAAGTACTTACCGACGTTCTTGTCCTTGATGAGGTCCTTGATCAGGCGTACCAAAGCCATGGTGGTGGCAACTTCGAGCTTGCCTGAGCCCTTGGAAAGAGCCTCGAAAGGCTTCGAAGGAAGCTCCGGGAGCTTAGGCTGGTGGTCTCGCCGCTCGGGGACCCAGCCGCCCAGCTTTTCACGAAGTTCCTTCATGTAGAGCAGAGCCGGGTGATCTGCCGGCGGCATGTAGTAGGGAGGCATGTAGGGATCGCGCTCGAGTTCCTCATCGGTGATGGGAATCTGCAGGCGATCACGAAGCTGCTTTGCATCTTCCAAGGTCAGCTTCTTCATCTGGTGCGTCGAATTGCGACCGGCGAAGTGACTGCCCAGGGCGTAGCCCTTAATGGTGTGTGCGAGGATGACGGTGGGCTGACCGGTGTGTTCTATAGCAGCCTTGTATGCAGCGTAAACCTTACGGTAGTCGTGGCCGCCGCGCTGCAGTGCCCAAATCTGGTCGTCGGTCCAGTTCTGAACCATAGCCTTGGTACGCGGGTCACGTCCGAAGAAGTGCTCACGAATGTAGGCGCCATCATTTGCGCCGAAGGTCTGGTAGTCGCCATCAAGGGTTTCATTCATCAGATGAACAAGGGCATCGTCCTTGTCGGAAGCTAGCAGCTGATCCCATCCGCGGCCCCAAATCACCTTGATGACGTTCCAGCCGGCGCCCTTGAAGAAGGCTTCCAGTTCCTGAATGATCTTGCCATTACCGCGAACCGGGCCGTCCAGGCGCTGCAGGTTGCAGTTGATGACGAAGGTCAGGTTGTCCAAGCCCTGCTGAGCTGCCAGCTGGAGCATGCCGCGAGACTCGGGTTCATCCATTTCGCCATCGCCAATGAAAGCCCAAGTGTGTTGGAGCGAGGTGTCCTTGATGCCACGCAGGTGAAGGTATTTGTCGAACCATGCCTGGTAGATGGCCTCGGCAGGGCCAAGACCCAGCGACACCGTCGGGAACTCCCAGAACTCGGGAAGCTGACGCGGGTGTGGGTAGGAGGGAAGGCCGTGTGCGGTGGAAACTTGCTGGCGGAAACCGTCCATCTGCTCTTCGGAAAGACGTCCCTCGATGAAGGCGCGGGCGTAGGGGCCGGGGGAGGCGTGGCCCTGGAAGAACACGTGGTCGCCGCCGCCGGGGTGGTCCTTTCCGCGGAAGAAGTGGTTCAGGCCGACTTCATAAAGAGTAGAAACCGAGGCATACGACGAGATGTGTCCGCCGACCTTGACGCCGGGGCGCTGTGCGCGCGTCACTTGAACAGCGGCGTTCCAACGGATCCAGCGGCGGTACTGACGCTCCATGGCCTCGTCGCCGGGGAAGTACGGTTCCTGGTCAACGGGAATGGTGTTGACATAGGGAGTTGTGTATTCCTGGGGGAGCTGAATGCCCTGGCGCCTTGCCTCATCCAGCATGTGCAGCAGGATGTAGCGTGCGCGCGGACCGCCCTTTTCCTCGATGAGACCACTTAGGGATTCGACCCATTCGGAGGTTTCAGCAGGGTCGTTATCGGGAACCTGGCTCAATAGGCCGTTGACAACGGGATGGCTCTCGCTCACTTGATCTCGAACTCCTCTGGTTGGTTAATGGAAGCGTTTTATCGGACACGCCCTCGTGGTTACGGGTCTATTTTCGTCCCTCGGACCAGAAAAAGCGAGCGAGAATAGGACTTCTGGCCCATGATTCTTGCCTCATTTGTTGCGGTGATAATTTTCGTGACACTGGGAAAATGACCGGAAAATGGAGAAAGAGAAAATTATTGCTCTGAGTGCATTACGATAAGACCCGTGATAAGCGAAGAAACACTGACAATGTCGTGGCTCGAAGGGGAACTCCGGTGAGTGTCAAACTAGGGTTCACAAAGGGCCAGATTATTCAAGAGTTTTATCTCGACGATGATGCGGATCAGAGCTTGCGCCAACTCGCTGAGGAGGAATGCGGCAACGAGCTAGTTGATCCCGACTATGAAGATGTCGTTGACGGAACAATCGTATGGTGGCGCGCGGAAGACGCTGAAGAAGAAGATCTTGCCGATCTCTTGGTCGATGCCATGTCAAATCTTGATGACGGTGGCTTGATCTGGGTGCTTATTCCCAAGCCGGGCCGTCCGGGTGCAGTTCCTGTTTCCGATGTCGAAGAGGCCGCGCACACAGCCGGTCTTCACGCGACTTCGGCAAGTGCGCTTGCTCCGGAATGGGCGGGGATTCGTCTTACTGCCCGTTCAAGGACTCGCTGAGTTTTTACGCGAGACCACCTCGGTAAGGCAAGCGCGCTGGAGCTTTTGCAGCGCGCGCAATGAATCTCACAGCATCTGATTCCAAGTAATAGCTGCTTGTACTCTATGCTGTACTGGTACGTTCGTCACCGAACATGCTTTGGGCCTTTAGCTCAGTTGGCTAGAGCATCTGGTTTACACCCAGAAGGTCATCGGTTCGAGCCCGGTAGGGCCCACAGAATTGGGGTCGGAAGCCTTAAGCTTCCGACCCCTGGGCGTTTGTGCAGGTGTGCCTTAGTCCTGCGCATCGCGCTCCTCGGTGCTTGATTCGCCTTTCTGCTGTGCCAGCTCGCGCCGGGCTGCTTCGAGGTTCTCGCGAATGTCCACCGTGAGCGGATGCTCAGTACCGAGCGCATCCGTGCAGTCTTTGAGAACCGTCTCGTACTCATCGATGGCTTTATTTAGGTACCCTGCCAACCGATACACGGTCGCGATGTTCTTGCGCGTCGTGAGAGTGCGACGGTGGCTGGGTCCTTGCCTTTCGATTTGCTTGGGGAGAACGTGTTTGTATAGGAAGTCTGCTTTGGGCAAGTTTCCCATGGAAAGATATGCGAATGCGAGGTTGCTTTGTGTGACGAGGGTGTGTAGATGGTTGGGTCCTAGGGAACTGATTTGCTTGAAAAGGACCTGCTCGTATAGTGGGATCGCTAGGGTGTACTGCTGCGAAACGAAGTATGCATTTGCGAGGTTCTGTTGCGTAGCAAGGGTGTTAACATCTTCGGGGCCAAGGATGCGGGTTTGTTCATCGAGGACCTGCTTAAGTTGCGAGATTGCCTCGGGTAAATGGCCTGCTAAGGCGTGTGTGCTTGCGAGGTCGTTGCGTGTCGCGAGGGTACTGTGGTGACTTTCGCCCAGTATACGTTTACGGTCGGTGAGAACCCGCTCATAATGCTTGATGGCCTCAGGGAAGTAACCCGCTGACCGATATGCACCCGCGAGGCAATTACGTGCGGTAACTACGTCAACGTGATCTGATCCGAGTATTTTTTCAAGTATATCGACTACATTGACAAGCCCGTGTGGCTCAACCGAAAGTTCAAAGGTGTTGGCAAAGAGTAATGCTAGAAGGAGGCACAATTGTACCTTGTCGTCACAAAAAAGTTGCTGGGAATGATGTTGTGTGCTCATGGCGGCAAACTGCTCGATGAGATCAATTGAATCTGTATTGTTACGAAGAAATCTATCGACGTTGAAAGTGCTTAGAAGCATAGTGGCTGACTCGTAGGCTTCTGCAGTTTCCTTCTCGTCCCAGTTTTCGCGCAGCACCTGTGCCTGGAGTCGGTGCAGCATGGTCGTCGATCTGTCTGCGGACTGCTGGACGATGGACCTGCGAATGAGCTCTGTAAGCGCGTCATGTGCGTCCTCATCTGTGCCCCGTTGAGTGTCATGTGATTGGTCCTCATGCAGCAGCGCGATACTGGGGTCGAGCCACCGTGTGGGTACGCCGAACTCAGCGAGTAGCGCAAGCGCACCCAACTGGCGTCGAGCCGCCTCCTTCGTGATACCCTCCAGACTATCGATGGCGTCTTCGACGGCCATCCACAGGGCCTTGGCGACGTCATACTTGTAGTCATCTCCAGGAACGGGGCGAATGGCATGTTCCTTGCGGTGCGACTCCAGTCGCTTGAGATACCGGG
>CAUTOM010000083.1:0-5646 GCA_963540435.1 uncultured Actinomyces sp. | reverse complement strand
TGGGAGAGTAGGACACCGCCACAACACACTTCACGGTGGGGTCGTGGAACACAACGTTCCACGACCCCACCACTATACACACCCTCCACCCACACGGATCCCGGGGCTCAACCCATACACGCCTCGCAGCAAGCCAGTGAGCGGTAAAGCGTTGCGACAACTCTTTCACGTGGGTGAGCAGACACTCACATACGATTCACGCAATCCTTTTGATGCGGCTAATCCCACAGTTTTTGGCAATCCACAGGTTGTCAAGCGCGCTGGCTTGTTTGCAACTCGCCCATTATGCTGGATGCGTTCATAGTTTTAATTCAAGATAGGTGCGGTCGAAGGCCCCGAAGAAAGTAGGAATTGTGGCAGATAGGTTTGACTCCTCGCAGCGTCGCGGACGTGGATCAAGGGGAGACGGCGGTTCATACTCTCGCGGCGATTCTTCTCGGGGACCGCGCCGTTTCGATTCTTCTGGTCGACGTTCCTCGCGTGATGGTGGGCAAGGTTTCGACCGTCAGGGACGCTTTTCCGATCGCGACCGTGGCAATTTTGATGGTCGTCGTTTTGATCGTGATGATCGTCGTGGGGGTGAGCGTTCCGATCGTTCGCGTTTTGATCGTGGTGATCAGCGCGAAGGTCGTCGTTTTGACCGTTCTGAGCGTGATTTCCGTTCTTCTGACTCTCGTGAGCGTCGCTTTGATGGTGAGCGTTCGGGGCGTTTTGATCGGGATTCTCGAGACCGTCGCTTCTCCGGACGCGATGACCGCCGAGGCGCGGGACGAGATTTCCGTGATGCCAAGCGCAGCAGCGCACCTCGTTCGCGCGACGAATACACCGCACCCAACGGCGACGAACCGACAATCCCCGCCGGCGTATCCGCAGAAGAACTGGATAAAGACGCCTTGCGTTCCTTGGCAACGCTATCGGGGATCAACCGCGATATTGTTGCTCGGCACCTCGTGATGGCTGGTCAGCTGATTGACCTTGATCCTGAGCTTGCATATAAGCACGCTAAAGCTGCTGCTTCTCGCGCGGGCCGTGTCGACGTTGTTCGCGAGGCCTCGGCACTGACGGCTTACGCTGCAGGACACTACGAAGAAGCGCTGCGCGAGGTGCGCGCGATGCGTCGCTTGCGCGGTGACCTCTCCTTGCGAGCTATTGAAGCCGACTGCGAACGAGGGCTTGGCCGTCCTGAGCGCGCGATTGAAATCATCGACCAGACGGATACCGCTCAGCTCGACCTCGCAGAACAAGTTGAGTTGGTTCTTGTTTCTTCAGGTGCGCGCGCAGATCTGGGGCAAAATGAAGTCGGCCTCGTTATTGTCGATGACGCTATTGCTGCTCTTGGAGAGGACGCTGATCCTGAGTTCCTTCGCCGTCTGATGTCGGTTCAGGCAGATCGTCTGCGTGAACTTGGCCGCGATGAGGAAGCTGATCGGGTTGAGGCAAATATTCCTGAAGAGGAAGAAGATCCCGACATCGTCGATGTTGGTCTCTTTGCCGATGCGGATGTCGATGATCGCCGTTCCCCCCTGAAGGGATCGAAGGGAGCACTCTACACGAACTTTGACGCGGCCCTTCTGGATCTTGACGGTACCGCGTATTCTGGCAAGCTTCCGATCGAGCACGCAGCTACGGCCGCTGAAGAAGCACGTGAAGGCGGACTGAAGATCGGATTCGTAACGAACAATGCATCGCGTACTCCGCTCACTGTCGCCGAGCAGCTCAAGGAACTGGGCTTCAAAGCCGATCCGAAGGACATCATGACCTCGGCAATGGACGTTATCGCTGTAATGAGCGAACACCTCGACGAAGGGGCGTCGGTATACGTAGTTGGCGGAGAAGGCTTGCGCCAAGCACTCCGTGAAGCTGGCTATGTTCTCGTCGACAGTGCTGACGAAGAACCCGCGGCTGTTGTCCAAGGTTTTGATGCCTCGGTCACCTGGACTCAACTTACCGAGGCCGCCTTCGCCTTGCAGCGTGGTGCGCAATACTTTGCGACTAACCTCGACGCAACACTCCCGCAGGAACGTGGATTCGCACTTGGAAATGGTGCACTTGTGCGTGCGGTGAGCTACGCGACCCGTAAGCGCCCGGTTGCGGCAGGCAAGCCTGAACCGGGTATCTATCAGCGCGCTGCCGAGCTCCTTGATAGCGAGAATCCAATTGCAGTCGGAGACCGCCTCGAAACCGATATTCTCGGTGCTATCGCGGCAGGTATCCCGGCACTGCATGTTCTTACCGGAGTCCACGATGCTCGCGCAGTGATTTGTGCGCCCAGGGGGCAGCGTCCCAGTTACCTCGCAATGGATATGCGTGGGTTGCTGGAAGAACACCCGTCGCCGAAGCACCACGCGGATGGAACGTGGACCTGCGGCGTCTCGCAGGTCGCGCGCCTGCGACGCGATGGTCATCTGACCTTAGATGATGTTGAATTGCGTGAGGGTGCAGTTATCACGATGGATTCCTATCGCGCACTTGCCGCCGCAGCGTGGGACTCTTCCTCTGATCTTGACGTGGTGTGCCCGACTTTGACGGTTGTCGCCAATGATGACCCCTCCGGTGTCTTCGAGGCGCTCGAAGAAGAAACTGTTGAAGCCCCCGTTTCCTTTGCTGAGCATCCTGTGGGGGACGAGGACGCACTTGAGTTTCTTCCCGGGGAAGAAGACCTCCAAGAACTCCTGGCCGAGACTGCTGATCTTGAAGAGCAGGACGACTGATTATGCCGTCTGAAGTGAGCGAGACTGGGAGTTCATCCTTGCCCGATAATTTCGATGAACTTCCGGTCGCGCAGCAGATCGAGCTGCTCGAACAGCTCGATCTGCGCCTTCGGCGCAAACTTGAGGAGCGCGTTGCCCCATGAAATTGCGTCGTATTGATTCGGAACTTGTTCGGCGGAACATGGTACGCTCGCGTTCTCACGCACAAGAGCTGATCGCGCAGCGACGGGTCCTTCTTGATGGACAGATCGTTGAAAAACCCGCACGCCAAATGGATCCGGCGCAGGCTTTGGTGATCACTCAAGGAGATGATCCGGACTACGTTTCTAGAGGCGCCTTTAAACTTGCAGGTGCTCTCGATGCCTTGGCCGATCGCGCGCCGACTGTTGAAGGACGTCGATGCATGGACGCGGGGGCTTCGACTGGGGGCTTTACTGATGTCCTCCTTCGTCGAGGCGCGGCGAGCGTCGTGGCAGTTGATGTCGGATACGGCCAATTAGCGTGGCGTCTTCAAAGCGATCCCCGTGTGGAAGTCATGGACCGAACGAATGTGCGGCTCATGAAGACCGGAGATATCGACCCAGCACCGCAGTTGGTCGTGGGGGATCTTTCATTTATTTCTTTGACCCTAGTGCTTCCTGCCCTGGTTGCTGTAGCGGATCCGAAAGCAGATTTCCTGCTCATGGTTAAACCGCAATTCGAAATTGGTAAGGATCGTCTCGGAAGCGGTGGAGTGGTGAGGAATCTCGATCACCATCGAGAGACTATTGCCAAAGTTATCGAGTGCGCGCACAATCTTGGTCTTGGGATTGCTGCCGTTGAGGCCTCGCCGCTTCCCGGACCTTCTGGAAACGTCGAGTATTTTGTATATATGCGCGCTGACCATCCCGAGGCTCTTGAAGAAGATCAAATTCCAGGAGCTATCGACAGAGCAGTCCTCGAGGGGCCTGCTGGACGCTCACGCGCGGCGCACTCTACGAATGACGCGCAGGAGGGATCGGCCTCGTGAAGAAAATTCTTTTAGTCCGCCACGTCCAACGTCCCGCTGCTATTGCAGCAACTGAAGTCGCAATGCGCGAGCTGGCGCAGCTCGGTATTACCGTAGTCAGTGAAGATCAACTGAAATCCGAAGTAACTGATGCTGAGGCTCCCGAACTTGTTCTGGCAATGGGCGGCGATGGAACGATTCTTGCTGCGGCAGAGAGCGCTCGTCGCTACGACATTCCTCTCTTGGGAATTAACGCCGGACATATGGGCTTCCTTGCTGAGGCCTCTCCTGAATCGATCCCGAAGCTCATGCACCGCCTTGCTACGGGTAATTTTGACGTTGAGAAGCGCTCAACACTCGACGTCTCGATCAAGCTTCCCGGCGATAACACCATTGAAGACTGGGCACTCAACGACGCAGTTGTGAAGCATACCGATCCAGCACACCCGGTTCATCTGATTCTCGTTGTCGACGGACAGGATGTTTCTACTTACGGCGCTGACGGCATGATTTTGTCGACACCGACGGGATCGACGGCTTATTCCTTCTCTGCAGGTGGCCCGGTTGTTTGGCCGGATACCGAGGCTGTTGTCATTTCCCCGATCGCGGCACACGGTCTCTTTACGCGTCCTCTTGTCGTCGGTCCGAGTTCAACAATCGAAGTATTCATCAACGAAGAGAATTGGAGCGCGCCGGAAGTGTGGTGCGATGGCCACCGGCGTACTGTGGCTCCTTCGGGAACATCTGTTATTGCCAAGGTTTCGGCAAACCCGGTTCGCTTGGTTCGGATGTCACACACTCCCTTTTCTGAGCGCCTCGTGACCAGGTTTAACCTACCCGTGCGGGGGTGGAGAACTCTGGAGGGAAACGCTCCATGATCGAGTCATTGGACATTGACAACCTCGGCGTCATTGAAAGCGCGCACGTTGATTTTGGCCCGCGCTTTACAGTGCTTACGGGGGAGACCGGTGCAGGTAAAACGATGGTGTTGACCTCCCTCAATCTTCTACTGGGTGGGCGTGCTGATCCGCAGATGGTTCGCCGAGAAGGGGAGGATGAAACCTCTGCGCGGGCGAGCGTTGATGGTGTTTTTTCAGTTCCGTCATCGATCGCTCAAGAAATTGACGAGATGGGCGGAGCCGTTGATGACGGTCTTTTGTACGTTTCTCGTACCATTCCACTGATCGGGCGTTCTCGGGCTGCCTTGGGCGGGCGAGCAATGCCGGCCTCGGCGCTGTCGCGAATTGTCGGCTCATTGGTGACGATTCACGGCCAATCCGACCAGCTACGTCTGCGTTCGCAAGCAGCTCAGCGCGACGCCCTGGATTCCTATGGGGATGCTCAGCACAAAGAATTGCTTTCGGCCTATAGACACTCCTGGAAGAAGGCGGTGGAGATCGCCAATCGGCTCCGGGAAGTACGTCGCTCAAGTAATGAACGCGAAGAAGAAAATGCACGCCTGAGCCAGGCTCTGGAACTCTTTGATACCCTGCGCCCCCGCGAAGGCGAAGAGGAAGAAATCGTGTCGCAGATCCAACGCCTGACAAATACGGAGGATCTGCGTCGCAACGTTGGAACATCGCTTGCCTTCCTTGAAGGAGACGAGGACACGGATGGGATTATTGACCTCATCGGGCGGGCGCTGGATTGCCTGCGTACGGCGGCACGTTTTGATCATTCGCTGACCGCTATCGGGCAGCGTTTTAAACAGTCCGCCCTCGAATTATCGGCAGTACGTGACGATCTTGCGCACTATCTTTCTACCGTCGAGGCTGACCCTGAAGCTCTCGCGGCACTGCATGCCCGCCGTGCATCTTTGCGCAAGTTGATGGAGGGCCGCGCAGCAGACATTAGTGAACTTCTTGACTGGGAGAAGGATGCTCGGGCTCGCTTGCAGGCATTGACCGCGGAAGATGATGACCCCGAATCTCTTGAACGAGCTTTGGC
>CAUTOM010000082.1:0-5810 GCA_963540435.1 uncultured Actinomyces sp. | reverse complement strand
CCCTCGTAGCCGCCTCGGCTCAGGTAGGACTCCAAAGTCCACGAACGATCGCTTCCCCACCCGCGGGTCAGAATCGGGGTCAGTGCCACGGTTGTTTCACTCACCGTCCTTCTCCTTTCCTTCTTCCACGGGAACGTCAGCCGGAGCCCTCCAGCCGCGTTCTTCGGCGATCCTCAGTCCCAGTGTCGAGGCCTCGCCTGCGCTGGGTCCTTCGTGTTCGTGTCCGTCAAGGAAGCCGGCAAGAACGTGCTCGGTTTCCTTGAAGGTCGGCAACACAGAGCTTCCGCGCGTGGGATGCAGGGGCTTGCCGGCCTCGATGTCATCGATGAGTGCGCATGCCGACTCGGGGGTCTGATTGTCGAAGAATTCCCAGTTCACCATGACGACGGGCGCGTAATCGCAGGCCGCGTTGCATTCGAGGCGCTCAAGGGTGATGGTTCCGGCCTCGTTGGTTTCGTCGGTTCCGACACCAACCTTTTCGCTGACGGCCTCCCAGATTTCATCGCCGCCCATAACAGCGCACAGAGCATTGGTGCACACACCCACGAGGTACTCGCCGGTGGGGTGACGCTTGTACTGGGTGTAGAAGGTCGCAACTGCCGAAACTTCTGCACGGGTGATACCCAAAAGCTCGGCGCACAGCGCGATTCCATTGGCGCTCACATAGCCGTCTTCAGACTGAACCAAGTGCAACATGGGAAGCAGTGCGGAGCGGGAGTGTCCCTGCGGGTAGCGCGCGATGATTTCGCGTGCCTCACCTGCAAGGCGCTCATAGGTTTCCACGGGATAGCTCATCGATCAACGCCTCCCAGAACGGGGTCGATAGTGGCCAGTGAAACAACGACGTCGGCGAGCTGTCCGCCTTCCGTCATCATGGCCAGAGACTGCAGATTTGCGAATGAAGGGTCACGGAAGTGCGCGCGGAAGGGGCGGGTTCCACCAGCAGAGACCAGGTGGACGCCCAAGATGCCCTTGGCGTGTTCGACGGTCTGGTAGACCTGACCGGCGGGGACCTTGAAGCCTTCGGTGACCAGCTTGAAGTGGTGGATCAGGGACTCCATCGAGCTTCCCATGACCTTCGCGATGTGTTCCGCGGAGTTACCCTGGCCGTCCGTTGCGACGGAGAGCTGTGCCGGCCACTTGATATGCGGGTCAGAAACCATAACGGGCTGGCCTTCGGTTTCTTCGAGGCGGCGCAGGACCTGCTCGACGATGCGCAGCGACTGGTAGCATTCGTCGAAGCGGACGCGCACGCGGTTATAGGCATCATTCGAGTCATAGGTCGGGACATCGAATTCGAAGTTCTCGTAACCGCAGTAGGGCTGGTCCTTACGCAAGTCTTGAGGCAGACCCGCTGCTCGCAGGGAGGGGCCGGTCAATCCCAGGGCCATCATCGCGGAAAGGGGCATGTAGCCCACGCCAATGAAGCGCTGTTTAAAGATGGGATTGGCCAAAACCAGATCCTGAAGCTCGCCGATGTCGTTGCGGACCTTGGGGAGCTTCTCGCGGATATAGGGAACCATGCCACTGGGCAGGTCCTGGGCAATGCCACCGGGGCGCACGAATGCGTGATTCATACGAAGACCGGTGATGCGCTCGAAGATTCGCAGGATTTCTTCACGACCCCTGAATGCAATGGTCATCATGGTCGTCGCGCCCAATTCGTTACCACCGGTACCGATAGCGACGATGTGTGAGGCAATACGGTTGAGCTCCATGAGGAGAACACGAACCAAGTTCGCGCGCTCAGGAACGTCATCTGTCATGCCAAGAAGCTTTTCAACGGCTAGGCAGTACCCGACTTCCTGGAAGAAGGGAGCGACGTAGTCCATGCGGGTGCACAGCGTGACGCCCTGTGTCCAGGTACGGTATTCCATGGTCTTTTCAATACCCGTGTGCAAGTACCCGGTGTCAACGCGAGTTTCACGAACGGTTTCGCCGTCCAGCTCGAGGATCAAGCGAAGAACGCCGTGGGTCGAGGGGTGAACGGGACCCATGTTGAGAACGATGCGCTCGTGGTTGATGCGCTCAATCTCGGCGATAACGTCATCCCAGTCGCCGCCTTGAGCCAAGACCTCGGGAACCTCGTCAATGTCCAGGCCGGCACTTGATGCTGCAGCGTGAAGTGAAGGAGTAGTCATTAGTTGTACGACCTCCGGGTGTCGGCAGGGGCATTGACTGCACCCTTGAATTCCACGGGAATACCACCCAGGGGGTAATCCTTGCGTTGGGGGTGTCCTACCCATTCATCGGGAAGAGCGGTACGCGTCAGGGAGGGGTGTCCATCGAAGACGATGCCCATCAGATCCCAAGTCTCGCGCTCTTGCCAATCGTTCGCCGGGTAGATATCGACGATTGAGGGAATGTGCGGATCCGCGTCGGGGCAGGTGACTTCCAAGCGAATCATGCGATTGTGCGTGATCGACATGAAGGGGTAAATGGCGTGAAGCTCGCGACCGCGATCTTCGGGGTAGTTCACGCCGTTGGTTCCCAAGCACATTTCGAAACGTAGATCTTGGTCATCGCGCAGGTAGCTCGCAACGCGGCGAATGTGCTCGCGCGGAATGAAGATGCTGAGTTCGCCGTGCTCGATGACGACCTTCTCGATGACATCGGTAGCTGCCAGTCCGTCAGCTTCGATGAGTTCCTCGAGGATGTCAACAATCTGGTCGAAGTAGGAACCGTAGGGACGAGTGGCGGCAGGTGCGCTCAAAGCAACGGTTTCAAGCTCAGAAAAGCCCGTGGTATCACCCTGGTCTGCGACCCCGAACATTCCCTGACGGCTCTTGATTACCGAGGGTTCTGCTGCGCCGAAACGGCTGATTTCTTCGCTCATGCCAGCAATCCCTTCATCTCGTGAGTGGGGGTTGCAGCAAGCGCTGCCGCTTCAGCCTTGCGAGCAATTTCACGGCGATGCGCCCCCAGGGGCTCGCTACCAATCTGCTCACGCAGAGTGAGGATTGCGTGAATCAGCGCCTCGGGACGAGGCGGGCAACCGGGAAGGTAAACATCGACGGGAACGATGTGGTCGCATCCCTGGACGACGGCGTAGTTATTGAACATGCCGCCCGAAGATGCGCAAGCTCCCATGGAGATAACCCACTTGGGGTCAGCCATCGAGTCGTAGACACGGCGAATAACCGGGGCCATCTTGTGGGAGACTCGTCCGGAGACAATCATGAGGTCGGAGTGACGCGGTGAGGCGCGAAAAACTTCCAGGCCGAAACGCGACATGTCGAAACGGGGAGTTCCGGCTGCCATCATTTCAATTGCGCAGCACGCCAAGCCCATGGTGACTGGCCACTGACTGTGCTTTCGAGCAAGACCGAGGATCTTCTCCATGCTTGCTAGGGCAATGCCTGCAGGCAGGCTCTCTTCAATTCCCATTGTTTTCCTCTTACCTCAGTAATCCAGTCCGCCGCGGCGCCATTCGTAGATATAGGGGACGGTGATCACCGCGATGAAGGTCAGCATGGCGGCCAATCCGAAGAGTCCCAGCTGGTTGAAGCTGACGGCCCACGGGTACATGAATACGACTTCAATGTCGAAGATAATGAATGTCATAGCGACCAGGTAGTAGCGAACGGGGAAGCGTCCGCGTTCCAGGTGCTGTTCGGTGGGGTCGATTCCGCTTTCGTAGTTATCGGCCTTCGTGCGGTTCTTGCTCTTCGGTCCCAGAATTGCGGATGCGCCCAGCCCGCCAAGCGCAAGGACCATGGCGGCTGCGGCCATGATCAGTAGCGGAACATAGGGATTGGTCATCGTTCCTCCCACATCGGGTGTACCTTCGTGGCCATCATGCTGATGGCACCATCTTGGATAGGGTCGTAATCAGTCGGTCATCGAAATCGCCGCCTTGGCGTTCGAATCCATCCGACAGAAGCTTGTGAACCAGTGTCATCAGGCGCGGGACGGGCAGACCGTAGGTCGTGCACAGACGCATGATCTTGGGGTTTTCAATGAGTCGAACAAAGATGCGTCCAAGCTGGTAGTAGCCGCCGTATTCGTCGCGAACTCGCTGCGGGTAGGCACTCATCGCACGGTCTACTCCCGCCCGGTGAGTCCGCGAAAGAGCCTGAGCCATCGCTTCGGCAGCGTAGCGCCCCGCCTTCATCGCGGGCGCGATTCCCTCACCGTTAAAGGGAGAAACCATTCCACCGGCGTCCCCAACAAGAAGGAATCCGTTGGTGTAGTGAGGCTTGCGGTTCAAGCTCATGGGAAGCGCTGCACTGCGGAGCTCGCCGATCTGGTTTTCGGGGGTGAATCCCCATTCCTCAGGGAGGTTGGCAACCCACTGCTCAAAAACCTGGCGATAGGGCAGGCTTGTTGCACTGGCCGTTGAAGATACCGATCCCAGTCCAACGTTGACGATTCCGTCACCCATGGGGAAAATCCACCCGTATCCGGGCAGAAGATCAGAGTGTCCGGGCTTTCCGGCCCACAGTTCCAGGTGGGATTCCATCCACTCTTCGTTTCCACGAGGGCTACGGAAGTAGGTGCGCGCGGCAACTCCCATGGGGCGGTTCGGGTTCTTTTCAATTCCGAGGCGGGTGGCAACCTTCGCGGATACTCCCCCGGCATCGACGACCAACTTGGCGTGGATGGTCACTTCTTCGAGGGTCTTGCCGCGGCCTCGGCGCGCACGGACACCACAGACGCGGTGGGCGCAGTCTTGGATCGCCTCGGTAACGGTCAATTCTTCTTCGAGGCGAGCTCCCGCACTTTGCGCGCGCTGGACCAGCGCGTGATCGAGTTCCATACGCGCGCGAGTCATTCCGTATCCGGGAAGCGAGGCCTGATCGGGCCACTCCATGTGGATTGTGTGGCCGCCTCCAATGACCGTCAGACCGCGGTTTCGCGCCCAACCAGAAGTATCAACACCCATGAGGATGAGCTCTTGAACGGCAGCGGGAGTCAGGCCATCTCCGCAGATCTTGTCACGCGGGAAACGCGCCTTGTCGACAAGGAGGACATCAATTCCAAGGGTCGCCAGATGGTAAGCGGTCGATGCACCGCCGGGGCCGGCGCCGACTACGACGACGTCGGCACTCATGTCCTGGGCCTGCTGGCTCACCACTCCTCCTGAACGCTCCATAAAGCACCTGAATGTAATCAGGGTCCATTAGACGACGATAGTCACGGCGTCCACAAAGGGCGAAAGAATGCCGAAAAGTCCGTGAGCACAACAATTTAAGGCCGTGAGCGAGCGCACACCCTTATTTAATTTACGCACATGCACGTTGCGTTAATGATCCGAAGAGATAGATCAGGAGAAAACTGCACTTTCTCGCAGCTCTTGAGAGCACTTCCAGCAACAACTCAGGAAGCCCCAACTACCCGCTTTTCGCCGCAGATTTCCCCAGTTCTTTTCCAGCCAAAAACCGCAGATCACGCGGTCTTCACCGGTGGCCTCGCTCTTGATTGTCCTCAAAATAGGCAGCAATGTGCGGGGCCACCCGTGGCACGTCGAAGGGAATATTGCCCTCGCGTAGCGACTTCGTTGCAAGGACCCCTGCAGCAACGGCCTCGCGCGCACCCAAAGGTGTTGTATCCGTTTGATCCCCGTGAGCAACAAAACGCAAGAATTCGTCCATTGTTGCCACGTCGGCATCATCGTGACCACGAGCATCCCCTCGGATCGGAATTTCGATGTCGCCTTGAGGTTCCCAGCGGCTCCGGTGCTTCCAGACGCGCACCACTCCCCCGTCACCATCACCGAAGTTCTCGGCACGTCCTTGGGTTCCAATGACGGTGTAGTTTCGCCAGTAATCCGGAGTGAAATGGCACTGCTCGTAGGAAATCATGGTTCC
>CAUTOM010000081.1:0-6066 GCA_963540435.1 uncultured Actinomyces sp. | reverse complement strand
CTTGCCGCGCTGCTTGCCCGCGTCTGGGATCCGGACTCCGGATCGATCAGCATTGGGGGAGTGGACCTGCGTGAGGACACCCAGGACCATATTCGCTCTGTCGTCACCTTGGCACCGCAGCGCGCCCACGTCTTCAACGATTCAATTCGCGCAAACCTTCTGCTTGCGCGCCCTGACGCTACCGATGCCCAGCTCCGCGAGGCCCTGGAGGCAGTTGACCTCAGCCAATGGATCGCCGCAGAAAGCGAAGGAATCGACACCAAGGTCGGCGAAATGGGCGAGCGCATCTCCGGCGGGCAACGTCAGCGCCTGGCTCTTGCTCGCGCCCTCCTGCGCGAGACCCCCATCATGATCCTTGACGAGGCCACCTCCCAAGTTGATCGTGAAACCGAAGCTCGCGTACTGGCTGGGATTCGCAGGCGGACCAGTGATAAGACCCTGATCGTCGTCGCGCACCGCCTGGACACCATTCGCGATGTTGATCGCATCATCGTCATGGATTCGGGCCGCATCGTGGAGAGCGGAACCTGGGATGAACTCTACGAATCGGGTGGAGCATTACGCGCTCTAGCTGAACGCGAAGAGGGGACACGCTAAACTTTTCACACATACCGAGCGTTTCGTGTTCCAACGACGTAGGGACCTCGGTGTCATGAAAAGACTGAGGAGACCAGATGGAACAGCTGCAGGGCTGGCGCAAGTTTGACGATTGGGGCTCACAGAGCGCAATCGCCGAATTCTTGGGTGAAACTCCAGGGCCTCGGCCTGTTTCGGAGCTCTGGTTTGGCAATCACCCCGATGGCCCAACGCTCATCAATGGTGGGCGAACCCTGGGTGACCTTATCGCGCAGGACCCGAAGAAAGCACTTGGCTCGGGCATCCTCTACGCCTTTGGAACCAACCTGCCCTTCCTCATGAAGGTCATCGCGCCGGACGAGACACTTTCTCTTCAGGTTCATCCCACCAAGGAAATTGCGCGTGAAGGCTACCTGCGCGAAGAAGTCCTTGGAATCGAGCGCACCGCCCCGAACCGTTCCTACCGGGACATGAACCACAAGCCTGAGATGCTCTACGCCTTGACCGATTTCGATGCGCTCATTGGCTTTAGAGTGCCTCGAAAGGCACGGCGACTCCTTGAAGGCCTAGACGGAGAACTTGCTGAACTGCTGCGTCGTCGCTTGAACTTGTCAACGGTTCGTGGAGGCCTGCGTTCCTTGGCCTCGTGGGTCTTCGACATTGACTCACCGGTGACTCCGCCGTTGGTGGAAGAGTTTGTTGCCGCCTGCCGGAGCCGGCTCGAAGCGGGGGAGTCGCCCTCGCTTCGTGCGGACCAACTGGTGTGCGAACTCGAGGCCGCGCACGGTGGCGACGCGGGAATCATCCTGGCATTCCTCATGAATCCTGTGTCTTTGCGTGCAGGTGAAGCGGCCTACATTCCGCCGCGCCAAATCCACGCCTACCAGCGGGGCCTCGGTGTTGAGGTCATGGCGGCCTCGGATAACGTTATTCGCGCGGGGCTCACCCACAAGCACGTCGACAGCGCGCAATTGGTGGAAATCGCTGAATTTTCGGCGCTCCCGCCGATTCGCCTCGCTCCCGAGCACCCCAGCCCGCACTCGGATCGTTTCCTCGCTCCGGCGCAGGAATTTGAACTCACTGTTACGACGTGCACCCGCGATCTAACAGCTTTGCGCGTCCCCGGTGAGGGCCCGCGCATCGCCCTTGTCACCCGCGGCCGCTTGAGTTTGTCGACCGAAGCGGGGGAGTGCACCTTGGGCCGAGGCGAGGCCGTCTTCATCTCTGCCGCGGAGCACCACCTGCGTATCGCGGGTGAGGGCGAGCTCGTTCAGTGCTCCGCCCCGTGATCGGGTTTCACAGCTCACGCAAAGGATGAGCAAAACTCATCCATGCCAAGCATTATGATGCTATAGGTATGAGTAATCTTCTTGAACCTATTGTCCAAGCTGTTGTTTCGCTTGTGGGTGCCCTTGGTGCGCCCGGTGTCGGTATTGCTGTTGCTGCAGAGAACCTCTTCCCGCCGATCCCCAGCGAAGTGATCCTGCCTTCCGCGGGCTTTGCTGCGGCCTCGGGAAGTATGGGATTGGTGAGTGCAATTGTGTGGGCAACGGTCGGCTCGGTTGTCGGCGCGCTGGCACTGTATGCGCTGGGGGCATGGTTTGGGCGTGCGCGCTTCTACTCCTTGGCTTCGAAGATTCCCTTCGTCAAGGAAGCAGATATCGAACGCGCAGAAGCATGGTTTGTGCGCCGAGGCCCCGTGGCAGTTCTCCTGGGGCGCATCGTCCCCGTCGTGCGTTCCTTGATTTCCATTCCAGCCGGTATCGAACGCATGAAGCTCCTGCCCTTCACCCTGTACACAGCAATTGGCTCAGCCCTGTGGAATTCCGTTCTTATCGGCGCGGGATATGCGTTGGGGGCGAACTGGGAGATCGTCGAAGAATGGATTTCGCGATACCAACTTATCGTTTTTGCCCTCGCAGGAATCGCACTTGTGGTGTGGGCGGTCAAAAAGTGGACAGTTCGCAAAGGCTCGGCAAACGCCGCAAAACCGCGCCATTTAAGCGAAAACGTGCGCAAAGCCTCGTCCATTTCCTGATCTGAGCGAGAACTAGCCCCCCATGCGGAACTAGGGTTGAAACAATTACAAAATTGTCATTGGGGAGTAATCCATGAGTAAGCCCTTGCGTTCAGCAACATCGACTCAAGGCCGCAATATGGCCGGAGCGCGTGCGCTCTGGCGTGCGACCGGAATGACTGATGGGGATTTCGGCAAGCCGATTATCGCGATCGCCAACTCCTACACCCAATTCGTTCCCGGCCACGTTCACCTTAAGGACATGGGCGACTTGGTCGCCGGAGCGATTCGCGAAGCAGGTGGCGTTGCGAAGGAATTTAACACCATCGCAGTAGACGATGGCATCGCAATGGGCCACGATGGCATGCTCTATTCGCTGCCTTCACGCGAGGTGATTGCCGACTCGGTGGAGTACATGGTCAACGCTCACCGCGCCGATGCACTGGTGTGTATCTCGAACTGCGACAAGATCACCCCCGGTATGCTCATCGCTGCCATGCGTTTGAACATCCCGACGATCTTCGTTTCGGGTGGTCCTATGGAGTCCGGTGCTTCCATTGAAGGCGTTGTTGAGCACCGCCTTGACCTGATCGACGCGATGGTCATGGCCGTGGATGATTCGGTTTCTGACGCCCAGCTTGCCCAGGTTGAGGCCAATGCGTGCCCGACTTGTGGATCCTGCGCGGGCATGTTCACCGCGAACTCGATGAACTGTCTGAACGAGGCCATCGGCCTGGCACTGCCCGGTAACGGCACCACCTTGGCCACGCAAGTTGAGCGCAAGAAGCTCTTCTTGGAGGCAGGACACCGCATTGTTGATATGTGCCGCGCGTACTACGACAACGATGATGATTCGGTTCTGCCCCGTTCCATCGCTACCAAGCACGCTTTCGAGAACGCGATGAGCTTGGACGTTGCTATGGGCGGCTCCACCAACACCGTTCTTCACATTCTTGCGATCGCTCACGAGGCCGGGGTGGACTTCACCCTGGACGATATTGACGCGATTTCCCGTCGCGTCCCTTGCCTGTGCAAGGTGGCTCCGAACTCGACGACGTACCACATTGAGCACGTGCACCGCGCAGGTGGTATTCCTGCACTTCTGGGTGAGCTTAACCGCGCTGGTTTGCTGCAGCGCGATGTGCACTCCGTCCATGCTCCTTCCTTGGAAGAGTGGCTTGCTCAGTGGGATATCCGCAGTGGCAGCGCGAGCGACGAGGCCAAGCATCGTTATCTTGCGGCGCCAGGTGGCGTGCGCACGACCCATGCTTTCTCGACCGCAAACCTTTTTGAGTCCTTGGAGACGGATTCCGAGAATGGCTGCATCCGCGACGTCGAGCACGCATACACAAAGGACGGCGGGCTCGCGGTCCTTTACGGCAACATCGCCGAGAAGGGCGCGGTTATTAAGAGCGCGGGTATCGATGAGTCGCTCTTCCACTTCGTTGGCCGTGCTTTCGTCGTGGAGTCTCAAGAAGAGGCCGTTGAATCGATTCTGAGCAAGAAGGTTCAGGAAGGCGACGTTGTCGTCATCACCTACGAAGGCCCCAAGGGTGGACCGGGTATGCAGGAAATGCTCTACCCGACCTCGTACCTCAAGGGCCTGGGTCTGGGTAAGAAGTGCGCGCTGATCACCGATGGGCGTTTCTCTGGCGGTACCTCCGGTATTTCTATCGGTCACATCTCTCCCGAGGCCGCTGCCGGCGGAGCGATCGGCTTGGTCCGCACCGGTGATGAGATCGAGATCGACGTCAACAAGCGTGTGCTTCGCGTGAATGTAAGCGATGAGGAACTTGAGCGTCGCCGCGCGGAGATGGGTGCCACCCCGTGGAAGCCATCCAAGCCTCGTTCGCGTCACGTCTCTGATGCCTTGAAGGTCTACGGAATGCTTGCCGCGTCTGCAGATAAGGGTGGCGTGCGCATTCTTCCCGACTGGGCCTGAGCGCGTGAGGGATAAAGCGATGACCTTAGCGACCTTTGGCCGTTGGGCCTATCTGCTTGTTGCGATCGCCGCGTGGGTGAGTGTCGTTTTCACCCTGGTTATTACCGGTGTGGATGGATATTCTCGCGAGGCCGTGGCCCGGCCTGGGATGTTCGGTGGAGCTCCCTTTGGCTGGGCAGGCTTCGGCCAGCGGATGATTGAATGCCTGTCCTATTTCACTGAGTGGTCGAATATTCTGGTTGCCATTGTTGCAACGCTCATCGCGCTTCGTGGCAGTGAGATCGGCTCGTGGGGACGCGCGTTGCACTTATGTGCGCTCATGATGATCACGGTGACGGCTATTGTCTATCACTTCTTGATCCGCCCAACTGAGGTTCTGAGCGGTTGGTCTGTCTTGACGAATCCGCTCCAGCACGTCGTTGTTCCACTTCTGATGATCGTCGTTGCATTGGCGTTCGGGCCGCGTGGAGGAGTCAGTGGCGGAGTCGTCCTTAAAGCTCTGGTCATTCCGATTGCGTGGATCATCTACACGCTGGTTCGTGGTGCCTTCGTCCACCAGTACCCTTACGATTTTGTCAACGTGACGGTCTTGGGCTACCAACAGGTCCTGATCAACATCGTTGCGATTTTGTGCGGGGCCTTGGTATTCCTCGGTGCGATCGTTGGGATCGACTGGGTGGCGGGGAAGGCTCTATCCGCGCGCAGCTAAGCGCCGGGCACCAAAAACCGCGGTTCCCACGCGGACGATTGTCGCACCTTCTGCAATCGCCCAATCGAGGTCATTACTCATTCCCATGGACAGTTCTAGGTTGTTTGACGGGATTGCAAGTTGTTGCGCTGCGGTGTCGCGGAGCTCTCGCAGGAGCGCGTATCCACGGCGGACCTCGGCCTCGTTGGTGGAATTGAGACCAACGGTCATGAAGCCTGCGAGGCTCAGGTGTGCCGAGGTGGAGACGGCCTCGATAAGGGCAGGGACCTCGAAGGGGCTGCAGCCGTGTTTGGTGTCTTCGCCTGAGACATTGACTTCGATAAAAACGGGGAGCTCTCGCTCGAGGCGTGAATCGATTTTCCGAACGAGTACGGCAGAATCAATCGATTCAATTGCGTCGACACAGGCCAAGGCCTGATTGATCTTGTTCGATTGGAGCGGGCCGATTAAGTGGAGACGAGCTCCGGGCACTTGTTTAATCGCCTCAACTGTTGCCGTGGCTTCCTGGACGCGATTATGCCCCAACAGGATTGGCTGTCCCAGATCGCTCAAGGCCTGAGCGGCCTTGCGACATTCCTCGGGAGTTCGCGTCTTCACTGCGAGTTCCAAGGCCACGCGATCGGTGCGACCGGCGGCTTGGCGTGCGCGGTCGATACGGTCAATGGCCTCGGCAATCGCTGAAGGAATAGTCATGGCATCAGTGTAGCCACATGAATCAGGGGGAAATCAGGGGAGAATCAGGGGAAAATTGGGCGCGAATTGAGGGATGACTGTGCGAAACTTGTTGAACACAAGTTGATGGAAGGAAAGAGATGCGCTTCT
>CAUTOM010000080.1:0-6072 GCA_963540435.1 uncultured Actinomyces sp. | reverse complement strand
CGCAGCGGTTATAGGGATTGCAGTGCTTGCCTCCCTTGTTGCCTCGTGGCTGCCGGGACGTCGGGCGGCAAAAGTCAGTCCTTCGGCGGCTCTTGCAACCGAATAGGGGACACCGAATGGGTGTGGGGCCGAGCGGAATCCGCTCGGCCCCACACCCATTTGTACTATCGCGCTCGAAATCTCATGTGGCCTCCCCTTATTCGGTTGCCAGTGCCGCAGAAGGACTGACCTTCGCGGCCCTGCGTCCGGGCAGCCACGAGGCAACAAGGGAGGCAAGCACTGCAATCCCTATAACCGCTGCGATTTGAATCCACGGGATAGTGATGAAAATGGTGAGTCCTTCCAAGGGGAGTGCCAGGATCCCAACGGCCCCGAAGAAGATTCCGAGTGCGGAGCCGATGATGGCTCCGGTTACCGAAATAAAGACTGCCTCCAAGGCGAGCATGGTTTTCATTTGACGCTTGGTTAGGCCAAGAGCACGGAGCAGCCCGTTTTCCCGCGTACGTTCGGCGACGGAGAGCGAAAGAGTGTTGGCAACGCCAACGAGTGCGACCAGAACCGATACTCCCAAGAGACCGACGACGATGAGTAGCATCTGATCGATCATCTTGGAGTACATCTCGCGCTCAAGCGCTGATCCGTTGACGGTTAAGGAACTATCGATCTTTGTGAGGTCCTTCTGAACGCTTGCCGCCGATACTCCGTCCTTCAGCTTGACGATCATGTCCGTCACGGGTGCTTTCGGATTGAGCTTGAGTAGGTTTGCTTCGCTGACTTCGTAGGTGCCATTGAAGTTCTTGGTGTATTTGCCTTTCAGTGTGAGGCATTTTCCCTCACTCGCGCACACTTTGACGTCCTTGCCATTCCAGGCTTCCATACCGACTAAGACAGTTGAGTCATCGATCTGCTCGACCTTTGAGTGGGCGACCGTCGAATAATTCGGCTCTCCGAAAATCTGACTCTGCTCATCGGCATCACCCTGCGCGTTACCTGCGGTCGTCTCTCCCTCGACGTTTACGGTGCCGAAAATTGAGTGGGCGGGAACGCTTGCAGCAACGCCCTCGGTCGATGAGACGCGTGCCTGAATATCACTGCTGAGTTCCCCAGCCGTGATCGTGCTGACGGAAAGATCGAAGGGGCGGCGCTCATTGACCTCGTTGATGAGAGAGTCTCGCATAGAGGATGCGCCCACCATCATGGTGACAACTAGGGTCACGCCAATGACGATTGAGGTGCCGGTTGCGGAGGTGCGTCCGGGGTTACGGACAGCGTTCTCGCGTGCCATACGAGCGAGCATTCCCGGCCACAGGCGACCAAAGAGTTTCGTGAGAGCGGGAAGGATAACCGTACAGATCAGAAGAATACCGATGAGGCATGCCATGGACATACAGAAGGACAGGGCGAATTTCTGCGTGGCGCTGCTGATCTTCAAAGCCGCAAGGAGGCATCCACCACCGACAACGGCTAGGAAAAGACCGACGACAAGGGTGAGGCGGCGCGCCGCGCGAGAAGAGGCGTCGGCCTCGTTCACGGGAGAAAGGGCGGCGATCGGCGGAACTTGAGAGACCGCGCGGGCGGGCTTGCGTCCGACGAAGACGGTGAGGAGCGTTCCGAATGCCCACACGCCGATCGCGTAGGGGATAGAGAGCGATGCGACAATCGAAAGAAAATTCTCTCCCTCGACCATATGTCCCAGGCCGAAACCGCCAACCAGTAGTCCCAAGATCACGCCGATGAACGCCGAGATCGCGCCAATAGCGTAGGTTTCACGGCGAACAAGTGAACGCACCTGCTTGACGTCCGCGCCGAGTGCTCGCAGGAGCGCCAACTCGCGGCGGCGTTGCTGAAGAATGACTTTAAACGTCGAGGACACGACAACCGATGCGACCAGAATGGCGATTGCCGGGAAAATCAGGGCAATGGCGGTGAGGAGGGTTCCCGATACCTGGATCGCTTTGAGGTCTTGCTCGACTGCCGATGCCACGCTCTGGATCTTGATTTCCTGAACAGAAGACAGGTTCGACTCTAGGGTCTTGACCCAGGTATCCTGCTCGGCTGCGGTCGGGTTCCCGTACTTGTCCCCGGGCAGGTTTGTTGCCACGCGGATTGTGCCGGTCGGCCCCGTGCCAACCGCCAAGGTGAAGCCCTCGGTGCTCACATACGAAGTTGCTGTGATATTTGACCCCGAGTCGTAGATCCCGCTGACCGTGAAATCGTGTGCGCTTTCCGTCCCTTGGGAGGTGAGCGTGAGGGTTTCGCCGACCTGGAGGCCCAGTTCGTTCGCCGAAGTGGAGGGGATCGTGATTTCCGAGGCCGTGGCCGGGGCTTTCCCTTGCGTGTACTTCAGCGAGAGGAAAGGATCGGGGAGGAGGGGGGAGAGGAAGAAGGCCTCTCGCTCGTCGTGAGCCTTGCCCATGAGGGGGTATTGCGTGGAGATGCCGACGGCTGTGACTCCCGGAATCTTCTCGATCTGAGAGGTTACCGAGGCGAATTGCTGGGTAACGCTTTCGGGGGTAGGCTCCTCGGCGTTGTCGCGGGAGGGATTGATGGTGACAAGTGCTGTCGTGCCTCGATAGGCCTCGCGAACACTTCGGGTGAGGGCCGAGGTCGTCGTGTTCGTGAAGAGCAAGGTCACGATGATGAAGGCGGTGGAAATTGCAACGGCCAAGCCGGTTGAGAAGTAGCGGCGACCGTGGGTACGTAGGTTTGCTCGGAGAAGAGTGGATGTTGAACTCACGGGTGTCACCTCAGCGCAGCGTTGAGCTCGTCTTCGCTGGCCTCGCGAAGGTCTGAAACGATTGCGCCGTCGCGAACCACGAGGACGCGATCGGCATAGGAGGCCGCGTGGACGTCGTGGGTCACCATGATGACGGACTGGTCGAGTTCGTTGACCGCTCGGCGCAGAAGGTCAAGGACTTCCTTGGTGGAGTGCGAATCGAGGTTACCGGTCGGTTCGTCTGCGACGATGACTGCGGGGCGGCTCATGAGTGCGCGGGCAACGGCGACGCGCTGCTGCTGACCGCCTGAGAGCTCGGAGGGCCTGTGGTTGAGGCGTTGTTCCAAACCCAGAGAGGAGACAATGAGCCTGAACCAGTCCTCGTCGACTTTCTGTCCGGCGAGCTCGAGGGGGAGCAGGATGTTTGCCTGCGCGTCCAGGGTGGGGATGAGGTTGAAGCTCTGGAAGACGAAGCCGATGCGCTCGCGTCGGAGTTTTGTCAGCGCAGTGTCACTCAGTGCAGTAATTTCGGTGTCTTCAATGAAGACTCTCCCGGAGGTGAGCGAATCAAGGCCAGCCAGGATGTGCATCATGGTGGATTTGCCTGAACCAGACGGGCCCATGATCGCGGTGAATTCACCGGAGTTAAAGTCGACGCTGACGTTGTTCAGAGCAGTGACTTGAGTATCGCCAGAACCGTAGATTTTTGACACGGATGAGAGGCGAACAACCGGTGCGGAAGATGGAGAAGTATTCATGTTCTCTATCCTGCGTTAAGCGGCGTGCTCCCCACTATGGGGGGATGCCCCGGGTGTCCCCTGATTTTCCCCGGTGGCGAACCCCGAGGCCGCAGCGTTTGTGCGCGAGCCTGCGGGTGGGGCGCCGGCTCCCACGGCCTCGTTCCTAGCGCTGTGCTCCCCTGAACTTCAGCCTAACTGTTGACGCTATCCCCCAGTCGCAGTCCCCTGAATCGATTCAACGCTGCTGCGACATCGACGAGGCGTGGGCGGGCAAGGTGCCCCGGCAAAGAATGTGCACCAAACTTTGTGACAACGTCCAAGCCCTCAGAATTCATCGCGCGCTCAAGGCGAGCAAGGAGCTGGTTGATATCCAACTTCCCATCCGCGTACGAGAAGAGCAAGCCGCGCACCATCCACGCAATCGCCTCGGTCTGTCCCGGGTCAACAATCTGTTCCACGTCGCCCAGGTCAAGGTTGATCTTGTCGATGGTGATTGAGGACAAGCCCGCAGCCTTTGTCTTTGCACGCTCGGGAGCGCGCAAACGAGTAGGGAAACGAGGCTCCGTGGGAGCGCTCATCGGCAGGTCTTCATGGGGACGAGGCAGGCGTGAGACAACCTCTCGGGCGCGAAGGGTGACATCGACGCATCGATAGTGGTCCATCATGAGGACACGATCGGCTTGATCAAGGTAATCGCCAGAACCCCCCATGACCATCATCGTCGAAACACCACAGTCGCGGTGAAGAGAGGAAATGCGATCAACCAGGGGGGTGATCGGTTCTTTCTTTGCCTGGACAAGCTCGCGCATGCGTCCATCGCGAATCATGAGGTTCGTTGCGCTTGTGTCTTCGTCAATGAGCAGCAGGGGAGAACCCAGCTCAATTGCTTCGACCAAGGAGGCGGCCTGAGACGTCGACCCCGAGGCGTTTTCCGTCGAGAAATGCGAGGTATCAGCGTTTCCGGGCAGATGCGAAATGAAGGGAGAAACATCCACACCCGTTACGGCTCGGCCATCAGCTGCACGGACTTTCATTGCGTTCGCGACAGTGGCCACATACTCGCGGCCGTCCCCCGGGATATGCGCATAGACACCGCGCTGGATCGCGCCCAGCAGCGTGGACTTACCGTGATAGCCCCCGCCCACGATCACCGTAACGCCCGGCTCAATAGCCATCCCGCGGAGGGCGCCCGCATGGGGGAGCTCGACCTCGGCCTCGAGAGTGGAAGGGGAAGCAAAGGGGACAGCGTCCGCGAGGGGGAATTGGGAGACCCCGCTGCGGCGCGCAAGGATAGAGCCGTTGGCGACGAAGGAAACCCAGCCGCGCTCGCTCAAGATGGACTGGAGCGCGCAGTAATCTTCGTAAACCTCGATGTGATGCAGGAGGTCCTGGCGTTCGCGCTCAACTTCGGGGATATCGCTGAGGTAGTCGAAAGTGTCCTGGACAGCATCTGGAATGTCGAGGTCGAAAATCTGCGCGGCGCGGCGGCCCAAAATCGTGCGACCGCGCGCAGGCATACGAACCTCGAAGCGGAGCTCGACGCGATCGGGTTTGACCGTGCAGGCGCTGCGCTCGAGGATCTCAACGCTGGGCGACATGACCTGAAGGTCACTCAGGCGCCTCTCGCGAAGCGAACGATTAAAGGCGCGAAGGAGGTAGTCTGCGCAGGCTAGTCGCGCCTCGGAAGAAGCAATCGCCGCCTGGGGAAGCCCCATTTCCTGAGGCGTCGAAATCGCGCGCACCTTCGAGGGGGGAGCATAAGGATCGGCCTGGATGCGGTCGATGGACAGGGAAAAACTGCCGAAATCCCACATTCCGAGGACCGACTTGTACCCCGGGTAGGGACGTCCATCGAGTTGGTGAAGTGCGCGAATGAGATCGCGGTCGGACCCGGTGTGTTTGCGGTACTCGGCGGTCGAGCTCTGTCCGGGGATTCGCGCTGAAGGTGAAGAATCGCGAGGTGACATGGTTGATCAGCCGACCGCTGCGGAGATAGTTGTCACTGCGTAGTAGATCAGGTAACCGGCCAGACAGATGTGGATGGCGGTGCCAATCATGCCAAGAGTGCGCGCAATCAGTGCCTGCTGGTAGGAGCTTTCGGGGATCTGAGCGGCGCGTGCGCGCTTGATTGCCGTGTTTGACCAGACCCACGCGGGAATCGTGCCGAAGAGGCCGATGAGGAACAGGCCGAGGACCGCGAAAACCATGGGACCCGTGCTGGGGATGCTTTCGGCCTGCATGCTCGGCGAGGTCGGGTTGTAGGTGAACTCCGGGGCGCCGACGGGTGCTTGTGGCGCGAAGACGCCGGTTGCCGAGGCAGCAAGAGGCGCGGATGAGCTCTGCTGGGAAGCATGCGGCATGCTGAAGGGATCGCTCTCCGGTGTGCCCCAAGGAGTGCCGACAGGAGTTTGCTCCGTGGCCTCTGGTGTCGTTTGTGAGCCCATTGGTACGCTTCGCTGCGCGTTCATCGGATCGCTCTGTTGCGTGCTCAATGGGGCACTTTGCTGTGCTTCTGCCGAATCCCGTGGCGCCCGAGGCGTCGGCATGTTCGGCGGCTGGAATACATTGGGCGCTTGAGGATCTGGTTGCGTCATGCCTCCATCATAGGCAATGGCA
>CAUTOM010000079.1:0-6385 GCA_963540435.1 uncultured Actinomyces sp. | reverse complement strand
GGGACGGAGATCGAGTGAATCCGGTTGACGGCAAGACCCATCGTTACTGGATCCCCAAGGCTGATGGCCTCCAAATCAATGATGGTATGGAGGTCTCGTGGGAAGGCAACAAGAAGGTCTACAACTTCACCCTTGCTGATAATCCTCAGTACCTGCCCATATCTTCCACTCACTTCTTCGATGACTACAGCTACCAAGGTGAGATGGCTCGTTCCTTCCAGGATCCCAACCAGCCTCAGACGTTCATTCGTTTCTGGTCGCATCGCTAAAACCAGCGGCTGCTGCCGCAATTGGTGAAACTCAGGTGCCCGCGCTGCCCCAGCGCGGGCACCTTCCCATTCTTTCTGCCCTCTTTCTAGGCTCTTCCCCGCTCTGAGCAATCACTGTTGTCTAAGCACAAAAGTTATCCACAGCGTCGAGGGAACCGCGAGTTATCCACAGAATAGGCGCACTCAAACCCTTCTCCTTGTTCCCGCTCATACTCTCGCTTCAAGCGGAGAAGAACTCTCCGGAAACTGTGAAAGGAAGAACCATGATCGGGAGGCAAGGATATACGCCTGCTGCAAGAAGGTCGGGGCTTGGAAAAGTAACGCGGCTCCTCGTCTATATGGTGGGGGTCGCAACGGTGAGTGTGCTCGCAATGAGCCCGCAACCAGCACAAGCGTTATTTGAGGGCAATGGGCTCTACGTCAAAGGCGTCGGAGCGCAGTCAGTCGGCGGATTTTGGCTGGGGGCATACACGGCGCCTCACAACGTTGAAACTCGCTACCCCGTCTGGTGTACGCACATGTGGCGAGCAAATCCGAAACCTCAAGACACCGCCTCAATCAGCGACCTTGGAGAATCAAAACGCTGGGGGCCAGATGAAATTGACCTCTCCACTGCGCAAATGGCGTGGCTCCTCGATCGCTATCAAGGGGACCGCCACCCAGAAAACCGTGCAGCACTTTCCTTCCTCATCCACGCAAACTTTGAGGGTGACCAAGCGGGGAAGAACACTCAAGATTCAGTCAACACCCTGGTCGATCGCGTTCGCGAGCAGCTCCCGCAGGTCTATGAGAAGGCAAAAGACTACGTGCGCCAGGCGCAAAAGGCAGCTGTGACGACCTATGAGAACGGTAGTGTCGAGTCCCGCACGCCTCGCAACGGTCTCCTCAAAGACCTGGGTGTGAAGAATGAGAAAGGGGAGTGGATCCCGGGCCTCAAACTGAAATTGATGCTCATTGGGCCTGCGCGCTTCACGTCGACGGGGACATCGCAATGGGAAGGAACAACAAAAGAGACCGGAGTGAACCTGGAGTGGGAAGCAACAGGAAACGGAAGCGTGAAATGGGAAGGGACATACGTCAACCCCGTTCGAACGACGCTCACGCGCTACGGCGTTCGCGCTGCAACGCAAGACACGGCCTCGTACGGGAATAGGCCCGAGGGGGACAAGGAAGAAAAGCGTCTTAAAGGGGGAATGTGGAAAGTCCTCATGGATTTTCAACCCATGCTTCGCTCGAAGGTCGAAGAATCGACTATTACCGGTCACCATCTCGCTGACACGATCACTGCTTTTGCAGATCCAAACTATGGGGACGGAAGTTGGCTTCATGACGAGCATGGGCCGATTCCCGTAACTTTTGATGGAATCGCCTACGACCTAGGAGAAGAACCTCCATCGTCGCCAGTTGATGGACGTTTGATCCCGCAAGACGCTCCGGTTATCGGGTACGCGTCAGCGGTTTTTACTGGGGAAGAAACGAAGACCGTAACAATTGAGCTTCCTGAATCGGCACACAAACCCGGTTTCGTTTCTTGGGTGTGGAAAGTGCGAAAGGACCATCAGGGTCAGTACGCTCCGTTGATCCATTCAGACTGGTCGGACCAGCTTGCCTTATCAACGGAAACCAGCGTCACCCCGTGGAAAGTCCAGATCTACTCTGCAGCTCAAGTCAAAGAAACCCGTGGCGGAACGTATCTCATCGATGACCTGTGGGTGAGTGGTTTTCCGCAGTCTCATCCAGGTTGGGTGGGGCGAGAGCCATTCGGGGCGGATGCACCACGAATGCGCCACCGGCTTCTCTTCTTCCCGCAAGGCCTTGAGGTCATCGAAGAAAATCGCGATAGAGCCGAGGAGATCGGAAGTGTTGAGATTCCAGCGCGAAATGGCTACTACCCTTCGCTAGGTGACCTTACCTTCCGCCTGCAGCCTGAGCGAGTGGGAACCTACGTGTTTACAACTGAGTTTGATGGGGATAGCAGGGTAGCGGCTTATCGTTCTCCCGTTGATGATCCGCATGAGCAGTACACGCGCAAGGAGAGTGGGCCGATCGCGATCTCGACGCATGCGCGTGATGGCGCGGATTCGGATCAGATCGTGGCGGGCAGCGGTCCGGTGAGCATCGTCGATAGCGTGTGCTACGAAGGCGTCGAGGCCGGGCGTGACTACGCCCTCAATGCAACCCTCGTTGATCGAGAGAGCGGAGTGCCCTTATCGAACGAACAAGGATTGGTCAGTGCGCGCATGGAGTTTCGTGCTGAATCTACAAAGGGATGCACTGAGGTCATCTTCCATACCCAAGGAGAACGCATCCGAGGAAAACAGCTTGTTGTCTTTGAGGATCTCTATCAAGGAAATGAAAGAGTCGCTTTTCATCGAGATATCAATTCGCGCGAACAAAGCGTGAAGGGGGAAGAACCGAAGAAACCTCGTATGGCACGAACCGGGGCAGTCAGTAACTCGCTTGCGGCGATGGGTCTTCTCTTCGGCGGAATTGGGCTGGCCGTGCGGCGAGTATCGCGACGCTGTGGCTCCTAGGAACGTCGAGGTCTTTCTCTTCAAGAACCCGCAAGGCAATACAAATGGGTGGTGGCGAAAACTTGAGTTTTCGCCACCACCCATAGATGTAGGCAAAGATCAGGACATGCGACGTGCGCGAGCCGCGCGGCGCTTGAGGGAGCGACGCTCTTCTTCACTCATTCCGCCCCACACTCCGGAATCCTGATTGTTCTCTAGGGCCCACTGCAGACAGATCGCTTGAACTTCGCACTCGCGACACACTGCCTTGGCTTCGGCCGCCTGCGCGATGGCTGGTCCCGTATTCCCAATAGGGAAGAAGAGCTCTGGGTCAACGCTGAGGCACGCGGCTTTACTCCGCCAATCCATTATGGGTACTCCTTTAAGAGCGTAAGCGCGGGCATTGAATGCCCGCGCCGAACAAAAACAACAGTCTTTAGTTTCGGGGATTCAAACTTGTATATCAAGAGTTACGAGACGATTAAATCGCAGAATTGCTGTGCAAGGCATCACTCTATTTAGAACTCAGGACGAAACGCCTAGTCGTTCCACGATGAATAATTACCCCCGAATAAGAATTCCAAGAATGTGCATATAAAGAACTGGGAAAATCCTGGCAGCTTTGGGCGATGAAGCGCAGTGCGTCGGCGGAAGGATTTGGGAAGAACAATAAATCGTGAGGTGTGCTCAGTGCCTTTAACCAGCATGTTTGTTCAAAGTAATCAATAGAGCAACTCGGGTTTATTGTCTTTAAAACACTTGCGAGAATAGAATTCTCATCGCCGATTAATATGCATTTGTGCTCTGAAAATAGAAATCGTTTTAAGTGTGATCCATACCGAATTTCAATGCTTAAAACATGCATGTCAACGTCGATTCTCCTACGGGATGCAACCGCTGTTTTCTTACTGAGTGGTGTCTTGGGGAAACTATGAATATAGGCAGAGGAATGCCCTCTCCTTGTCATCATTCTTGAGTCTGGCATTAGAGGTGTAGCTATCGCAGCCGCTCCGGAAATTTCGATGCTGCGCGACAGCATCGTGTCCCACGAGCGCAGATGCATGATGAGTTTCGGTCGGGGGTGCTCTACAGGCAGAGCCAACATTGTTTCTTGAGCGGAGTTCCAGAGAAGCCCTGGTTGATTTGTCAGTTGAACCTGCCCGATAAACCCAGAATTGGAAGCAACGTCGCGAGAAGGGATGTCGTACCAATTGTGTTCGAAAGACCCGTAGCGCGAACGATGCGCGAAAGTCCCTGAACCCTCGCTTGCTACCAGAATGACCTCAGTTCCATCGCACGCGCGTGTGAATTGCCCCCACATCTGATGAGCACGTAAAACTCCGAAACACTCTTCCATCGAGTGAAGAACGTTTTCGATGTTCTCAATCCATAGAACGCAAGGGGAGTAGTCCGTGATTGCTTCGCAGAAAACGCCGCAATCAAGAGTATTCCGGATGAGGAATGGATAAGACTTACTTCCCGATCTGCCTGGTTGCGTTCCAGCGTTTTCCGCTTCCACGGACATTCCGTATACGGGCAATCCAAGCGCATCGCTCAGCGCGAAGGCGCATGAACGTGCAATGCGTCCGAGCTTGAGACGAGAACTTCCCACGCCACTGAACAAGATGTTTCCGTGCTTCCACACGAGTGGGCAATGAGTGCCCGTATCGATTCCATCGCGCAGCCCAAGAACGACACCTTCGCCCCCAGCGACGTTCATGTCCGTCAACTGAGCAGAGGGAATATACGAGGGGAGCGGAGGACACCACAGGGGAGGGCTCTGAGTCATTGACTTCTGACACTCGTCCGCGAAGCTGCTATCCCTGATTTTCCCAATTACGTCCTCAACATCGTGGCAGTACGCAAATTGCACTTCGTGACCAGAGCCGATGAATGCGCGCCCGGGAATTCGCGGAATACGTGCTGCAGCCCCGCTACCGATAATGTCGAGCGATTCGGCCTCGCTAATGGTCCTTAAAGCGATTCGCAGCTCGGTGTTGGCGCGCATCGTCGTATTGACTGCTCCACTGGGATGCTGGGTCGCGTAGAGGAGGTGGAGACCTAAGGAACGACCTTGGGATGCAAGGCGAGAGAATATCTCCATAGTCGTGGGATGAAGGTCTGCAAGTACACGAAACTCGTCGACAACGATCAGGATCCGGGGAGGGGGAAGCGGTGCTTTGCCTCGTCGATAGCGCTCGTACCACTGCTGGAGATCTTTGACCTGCAATTGGGCGAAATCAGCCTCCCGCTGAGCCAAACAAGAAGCTAAACCACGTAGCGCGCGAGCGGATTTCCCGGGATCAAGATCAGTGAGGACTGCCTCCGTATGAGGGAGGCGAGCTAAGGGTGCAAGAGCCGAACCTCCTTTATAGTCAACCAAAACAAGACGCAGTCGAGCGGGGGAATAGCGAGCACACAAACCGAGAAGCCACGTGCGAAGTGCTTCTGACTTTCCGCTTCCCGTCGTTCCTGCAATAAGTGCGTGTGGTCCTTCACTCACCAGATCGATGCTGACTTCTCCCGTGGAGTCCTGACCAATGGGAGTCCTCAGTGAGTCATTCGTATCCATTCCATTCCAGGAAAGCTCTGTGAAATCGCAGTCGTTTGGAATGCTCGCGCAAGAGTGGGCATGCGTGATCATCTGCCACCATGCCAGTGAAACCGGTGTCTGGTCTGCTGGTATTACGGCTTCGCACCACGTGGGGAGCTGCGCGTAGCTGTATGCCCACGCGAGGTGAATGTCTTCCTTGACGCGCTCAGTTTCCGCGTCGTGCGCTTGCCCCTGTGGCTTCCAATCATCCCCGAGGCCGTGGAGAAAAATGTGCACCGAGTCGGCTCCCGCTGTGCCAAGAATGAGGGGAGGAGAATCCGGCAGGTGAATGTGAGCGCCTCCTGCTTGCGTTGCGATTTGCGACGCAAACCAAAAGGCCATGAGCTGGGACTGCGAGCCAAGGGCTGCGTAATAGTGGTGCGACAAGTTCTCTTGCACAAAGGGACGTAGTTGGCCTGTTGAGGATTGGGAAGGAGAGGCCTCGTGAGCCCCTGAAGGCTCAAGAAGCAAGGGTTTTCCACGTCCAACTAAAGAGGGATAAAGAGCGAATGGTCGAGAAGATCTGGTCGCGGATACGTGAAGGACTAAAGCCACGGCTGCGGCGTCGAGTCGTTTCCCGTGAGAGCCTTGGCGAAAATGTCGAAGCCCAAAGGAGAAAAGAATAACGGCCAGAGGAAGCGCAGCAAGAATGAGATAACTCCCGTTTCCTGCTCCCATCGCGCTTATACGCAGTCCCATGAACAGGGCGATCGGAAGAAACCCGATGAAAGACACCACTGGAAGCGCGAAGCCTTTTCGCTGAACGGAACTAGGGAAGGAAAGGACTGCCGGGCGAGCGCGATACGCGTAGAAGTCAGTTGAGCGTGAAAATTTGACTCTAACTTTCAACGCTGGACCGACGCGATAGGTGCGGGTGGGGCAGGCGCGTCTCCAGATTCCGAATCGCCGTGTTTTCACTGAAATCTGGCTCGATTCATCGCGAGGTATGAGCCGCATCCGTTGGTAGCGAGAGGAATCGCTGAGAGTTTCGCACTCGGCTGGGAATTGAG
>CAUTOM010000078.1:0-6421 GCA_963540435.1 uncultured Actinomyces sp. | reverse complement strand
CGGTGTTAACGCCGTGAGAGGGCGTCGTCCTAGGCCGCTAGACGATGGGGGCCTTCTCGCAAATTTCTTTGCGATGGCTGGGGTACCAGGACTCGAACCTAGACTAAATGAACCAGAATCACTCGTGCTGCCAATTACACCATACCCCATGGCGCAATCCGTTCGGTTGGACCGAAGCGGCGACAAGAGAAAAGAATAGCGAACTGCGCTCTACTTGCCAAATCGCAGGAACGTGGCACTGATCATAGTGCGACATATATGAAGAACCGCAGGAAGTGAGTCCCCCACCGGACCCCTTAGGCTCCAGCTCCATCCCACTTCCTGCGGCCGACTATGGTGCTGCGCGCGGCGCCAGCCATCTCAGGTGGTGACCAGTTTAGCCCAGTCGATTGCGCAATGAATGCAGACGATTGAGCACACTCTCACGACCCAAGATTTCCATGGATTCAAACAGCGGCGGGGACACCTGGCGTCCGGTCACTGCCACGCGAATCGGACCAAAGGCCACGCGAGGCTTAATATCCATGCCTTCAACAATCAGCTCGCGCAACGCGTGCTCAAGAGCTTCAGTTTCAAAGGGACCGTCGTAGTTCTCGATGAAGTGGATTGTTGCATCCAGAACCTCAGGAGCGTTCTCCTTGAGCTTCGATACGGACTTCTCGTCCAGTTCAAGCGCATCGTCCTCGGTGAAGAGGAAACCGAGCATTCCGGGTGCCTCGCCCAGCAGCTGAATACGCGTCTGAATAAGCGGAGAAGCGTGCTGGAGGACCTTCTGCTCAGCAGCGGTCAGCTCGTCGTAGGAATCAGCCGACACCAAGCCGTCGCGGTGCAGGAAGGGGACGATGCGGCCTCGGAAATCATCGGGCTCAAGCAGGCGGATATGCTCAGCGTTGATCGCAATGCACTTCTTGGGGTCGAAACGTGCGGGGTTCGGGTTCACGTCGGAAATATCGAAGGCCGCGGCCATCTCTTCCATGGAGAAGACGTCATTATCGGGGCTGATCGACCATCCCAGCAGTGCGAGGTAGTTATTCAGGCCCTCGGGGATCATTCCGGCTTCGCGATGCAGGAGCAGGTTCGATTCGGGGTCACGCTTGGAGAGCTTCTTATTTCCTTCACCCATCACGTAGGGCAGGTGACCGAAGCGAGGCATGAACTTGGCAATACCCAGTTCTTCCAGGGCTCGGTAGAGGACGATCTGGCGAGGCGTCGACGAGAGCAGGTCTTCACCACGCAGGACGTGCGTGATTTCCATGAGTGCGTCATCAACGGGGTTGACCAGCGTGTACAGCGGGTGACCATTGGCGCGGACAATGACGTAGTCCGGAACCGAACCGGGCTTGAAGGTGATCTCGCCGCGGATCAGGTCGGTGAAGGTAATGTCTTCATCGGGCATGCGTAGTCGCAGAACCGGCTTGCGTCCCTCGGCGCGGTAGGCAGCAATCTGCTCTTCGGTCAGATCACGATCAAAGCCGTCGTAACCGAGCTTGGGATCCTCACCCTTTGCGATGTGGCGAGCTTCGACCTCTTCGGGAGTCGAGTAAGACTCGTAGGCATAGCCGGCTTCGAGGAGCTTTGCGGCAACATCGCGGTAGATGTCCATGCGCTCGCTCTGGCGGTACGGCGGGTGCGGGCCTCCCTTACCGACGCCTTCATCCCAATCCAGGCCCAGCCAACGCAGCGAATCAAGAATCTGATCGAAAGATTCCTGAGAATCGCGAGCAGCATCGGTGTCTTCAATACGGAAGACGAAGGTGCCTCCGGTATGGCGCGCGTATGCCCAGTTAAAGAGGCAGGTGCGGACCATTCCCACGTGGGGGGTTCCAGTTGGCGAAGGGCAGAATCGGACGCGAACATCGGCGCCACTTGCGGTAGTCACACTCATAATTTCTAAGTTTAGCTCCCAGAATTTACCCCCGTGCACATTCTTTCGACCGGCGAGGCCGGTGGCGGGATAGGCGCGTCACTTTCCCTTGAGCTCCAAGGCGAATTCCGAATATGAATCCGAAGCCATACAATGGGAGCCAGCTCACATTCCCGGCCTCGTCTGGAGGCCACCTCGAACGATCATGAAAGAAGCTATGGCATGGAATTTCGTAGCGCTGAAGAGCTGTGTCGCATCGGCTCGTTGAAGTGGACGGGCATCAAGCCCGCCGACGGCAGCGATGTTTTGGGTGCTTGGGTTGCTGAAATGGATTTCGGTACCGCTCCTTGCGTTGAGAAGGTCATGGTTTCGGCGATTCAGGACGGACTTTTGGGCTACAACCCGACGTGGCTCGCCCCCGCCGTTTCCGAGGCCACCGCCGCTTTTCAGAAGAAGCGTTTTGGTTGGGATCTGGATCCGAAAGCGGTGAGGGTTGCCCCTGCGGTTCTTCCAGCGTTGGAGGCGATGATTCAGTACCTGGTTCGCCCAGGCTCCCCGGTCATTGTCCCGACTCCCGCCTACATGCCTTTCTTGACGATTCCACCTGCACTGGGACACCCGGTGATCGACGTGCCCTCGTTGCACGATGAGGCATACCCGGGCGGCTGGACCCTTGACCTTGAGGGAATTAAGGCAGGCCTCGAGGCCGGAGCCGGCTTGGTCATCTTGTGCAATCCGTGGAACCCGGTGGGGCGTGTGTTAACAGAATCCGAGATGCGAGCTTTGCAGATGCTGGTGTCTCAGTACGACGCTTTGATCTTTGCGGATGAAATCCACTCCCCCCTGGTTCTGGGCGGCCGAGGCTTTACCTCCTATGCACGACTGGGCGCAGAATTTGCAGCGCATACGATCACCGCAACTGCGGCAACGAAGGGCTGGAATATTGCAGGCTTGCCCAATGCGCAGGTCATCATTCCAGATGAGGGACTTCGCGAGCGCTGGGACTCTACCTGCCAAGAGAAACTCCCCCACTCAATGTCGACGATTGGCGCCTTGGGTTCAATCGAGGCCTACACAAACGGTGATGACTGGCAGCACGAGGTCCTTTCCGTGATCGAGGGCAATATCCGCACCGTTACCGAGGCTCTGGCACCTACCGAAATCGACTTCCGTCCCCCGCAGGCAACCTACCTGACGTGGTGGGGTTTCGAGGCCTACCCCGAATTGGGCCCAAACCCTTCGAAGACACTTCTCCAACGCGCGCACATCGCGACAAATGAAGGGATCACCTTGGGTGAGCGTTACTCGAAGTGGGTGCGCGTGAACTTGGCGTGCTCACCGCAGGTTACTGAAGAATTGGTTTCTCGGGTTCTGAGCGTTCTTTAGCCCTTCAGTCCGCGGCCAGCGCGGCCTCGATACCGGCAACGACCGTTGTGGATGCCTTTCGCGCGGCATCCACAACGTCTTGCGGGTCGGTTTCTGCTTGGGCGAAAGACAGGTCTGAGACAACTGACATACCGGCGACACGGACTCCGAGTGCGTGAGCGGTTATTGCCTCAAGAACAGTCGACATCCCGACGCAATCTGCGCCCAATTGCGCTAAGGCTCGACTTTCTGCACCTGTTTGATACTCGGGCCCACGAAGGAAGGCATAGGTTCCCTCTCGGCCACAGTGCTCACGCATCCTCTTGCTCATCTGAGTGTCCCAAACCTGTGAGATGTCGACAAACAGGGGGCCGTCAAATGGCGAGGAACCGCTAAGATTCATGTGATCCGTAATGACCATGACATCACCCAGAGACCAGTCGCGCAGGCATCCGTTCGCATTGGTCACAATTGCGCGTTGGATACCCGCGCACGCAGCTGCACGGATCAGTGCGGTGACAGCAAGAGGTCCGTGTCCCTCATACAGGTGAGTTCGTCCGGTTGCAACCAGAACGGGGCCGCATTCGCGCATGTAGACACGAAGTTCATTGAGGTGTCCATCCGCAACCGGGACGCTCAGACCAGGAAGCGATCCCAAAGGCTGCCAGGCCGATGGCGCTCCCCACTGCTCATTAAGAGCATCCGCTAAGCCCGACCCCAAGACGACCAATGCGAAGGGCACTCCCCCGCAAAGGGAACGGATCTGCTCCGCGGCGACAGTGGCCTCGGGATCAAAAAGAACAGAAGAAAAACGGGGATCAGCTGTCAAAGCACACCTTCCTCAACTTTTAGCCGAGAGTGTGGGAAGGCGTGGATTCCTGCGCACGAACGCGGCGCGCACTGGTCAGCCAATATCCACAGAAGCCCACCAGAAGTGCAAGAAGGATTCCGATGTTGGAACCAGCCCAATCACCCTCTCGACCACCCAGCGGTCCAAGGAGATAGCCCTGCCACGCGAGCCACGAGGCATTCGCATTGACAACAAAGCCCCAACCAACGAAGGAACCCACAACCAGCGTGGCGATTGCTCCCCAGTTAACAGAACCGTAGCGCCCCGTCGATGTGAAGAGTGAGGGCTCGTCGTAGTCCTGGTGCCGGAGCGCGATATCAGCGAGCATGACGCCGCCCCAGGTGGCAATCACAACACCAAGGGTTGTGAGGAAGGCAGTGAATGGGGTCAGGAAGGAATCGGCAAAGAAGACAACGATGATCGTTCCGATGGTCATGATGGTGCCGTCGATTGCGGTGGCTACGGGGCGGGTAACCGGGACGCCAGTTGCCAACAGTGAAAGGCCAGAGGAATAGATATCCATAACGATCCCGCCAACAAGGCCAAGGATTGCAACGATTGCAAAGGGAATCAGGAACCAGGTCGGAAGAATTGTTGTCAGCGCGCCGATCGGGTCATTGCCGATGGCATCAGAGAGAGTGTCATAGTTGGAGCCAACCAACAGCACACCGAAGATCACCAAGATAATGACAGGCAGCGCAGCACCTACGGTCGTCCAGCCGACGACACCGGCGGTCGAGGCCTTGCGAGGAAGGTAGCGCGAATAGTCCGCTGCTGCGTTAATCCATCCAAAACCAAAACCAACCATAAGCATGCACATTGCACCCAGGAGCATTGCGAAGGGAGCTGCGGGACGTGCGGAAAGGACCGTGAAGTTGATTGTCGAGGCCGAGAGCAGAAGGTAGACGATCGTGAGGATTGCCGTCGCCCAGGTGATCCACGTTTGGACTTTCATGATCGCTTCAAATCCGAGGATGCCCGCTCCTGCCGCAAGGACAACGACGACAATCAAGGCGATGATCTGCGCAAGCAGGTGGTTACTAAAGCCAAGCGCTCCCATAACGGTCGCGGTTGCCTGAACCGCCATGATGGCCAGGAAGGTCTCCCACCCAACAGTGAGGATCCACGAGATTGCTGCAGAGATACGGTTTCCGTTATATCCGAATGCCGCGCGAGAAAGTACAAGGGTCGGTGCAGAGCCCCGCTTACCGGCGATAGCGATCAGTCCGCACAGAAGGAATGAGAGTGCAACGCCAACGACGCTGACAAGAATGGCCTGCGTGAGTGAAAGACCAAAGCCCAACACCCACGAACCCCAGGAAATGCCAAGGACGGAGATATTAGCGGCAAACCAAGGCATGAATAACGACGATGGCGTGCCTTTTCGTTCGGATTCGGGGATCACATCAAGACCGGCCATCTCGATGTTTAGACCAGACGCAACCTGGGTGGTCTCACTCATGAACAATGCTCCTCTGCATTCGTGTTCCCGCAGTTCATGTGGCGTTCAATCCACACTATGAACTATAGGGAAAGCGAGCAGGCCAAGGGCAGATGCTCACGAAACTGATTCGAGGGATTGCCCACACCTTCACAGGAAGAGATGCTGCGTTGGCGTGAGAGAAACGCTCCCTAAAGTTCAACGGTCACCTCCACGCTGAGAAAACTATCCCCTCAAGGAAGGAGCCCTATTCATCCTCCTCAGGCGTCCACTCACGATCAACCCACTGACTCAGGAGCGGACCAGCATCCGGACGCAGGTAGCACTCCAACACATCCAAAGGCGAATACTCAACAACAAAAGACAGACAAAAGAGCAACCAACTCCGATACGTTCTACACGAATAGAAAACTCCACTCTCAGAACGAATACCTAAATAACCAGGTCGCCTCCCATCCCCAACCGGCACAAGGGACCAACCAACGCGAGGCATTGAGCATTCGTCCAGCGTAAGAAAACTGTAGTGTGACCAGATCCGGAAGCGCTTCCCGAAATGCAAAGTCAAACAGTGCTCCATCACATGCAAACTACTCGATTTAAAAGAAGCTCCATCACGTGACGCACGCTCATATTGGTAAAACGAATACACACCGTCCCGATACTCAAGCTCCTCAGTACCAAACGTCACCGTCGAAGGAGAAAAACGCACAAGTCCAGGGTCGCCGAGCTGCCCATGCATTTCCATTCCTAACGTCGCTTGAAGCGCCTGAGAGAAACGCTCGCTATAGTCCAACAGGCACCTCCACACGCAGAAAACTAACCCCTCAACAAAAAAGCCCTATTCATCCTCCTCAGGCGTCCACTCACGATCAACCCACTGACTCAGGAGCGGACCAGCATC
>CAUTOM010000077.1:0-6818 GCA_963540435.1 uncultured Actinomyces sp. | reverse complement strand
TCCTGCTTTAGCTCGCTCACCTACGGCCTTAGAACAGTCATAGGCCCGGAGTCAGTGAGCTAAAGCAGGAATGCGGGCGGGGCGGAGCGGGGCGGAGCGTGCTCACCGCATCCCCTCACCGCCTCACCCCTTCGTCGCACCACCGGCAAGGCCGGCAACGATATAGCGCTGCAGAGCAATGAAGAGGATCAGAACTGGAATTGCGATAACCGTGGCAACAGCCATCAGGTCATTCCAGTTCGTCGCATACTGACCGATCAGGCGGTTCAAAGCAACCGTCAAAGGCTGCAGATCCGCCTTCGTCAGCAAGGTCAACGCGAAGGTGAATTCACCCCAAGTCATGAGGAATGAGAAGGATCCGATCATGATGACGCCCGGACGAATCGTTGGGATCACCACGCGAACGATGGTTCCAATGATTCCGAGGCCATCAAGTCGCGCTGCTTCTTCCACTTCTTTCGGGAACTGCTTGAAGAAGGGTCGCAGCATGATGATTGCGAAAGGCAAGGTGCCCGTCACGTCCGCCAAGATGATCGATGGAAGGGTGTTCACCATTCCCGCTTGGCGGAAGAGCACGAACATCGGAATTGAGATCGCAATGGCGGGGAGGAGCTGAACGACGCTCAGCAAGATCAGCATCCCCGTCGTCACTGCGCTTCTCATTCGCGCGATCGCGTAGGCCGCGGGGATTGCAAAGAGCAGCGTCAGTACCAGACACCCAGCAGCGATGATCGCCGAGTTCCCCAGCGCCTTCCAGATCCCAAAGTTGTCGCTGAAGGCGACTCGGAAGGAATCAAGCGTCGGATTTTGCGGGATGAGGTGCGGTGGCTGAACGAAGGTTTCTTTCTGCGTCTTGAAGGCCGTGCACACCATCCAATAGACCGGGAAAAGATAGAAGATCGCCATGACCCATGCGGCGGCAGATTTTGCGATGCGCACGCGGCCTTCACGCTTCTCGTGCTTGGTCTTCGCAAAAGTCCTCGTTTCCGAGGCCTCGGCGCGCCTTTCGTCCTTGGGCGCACTTTCGCTCGCCACACCCTGGATTTCAGAAGTCTCCACAGACATCACGCATCCTCCTTATCCAGCGAACGAACATAGAACCACGACAGTGCCAAGGGGAGAACCATCGTCAGCATCGAGGCCGCTGCACCGTTACCGAAGTCGAAGACCTTGAAGGTCTGCAGGTAAGTGAAGATCGGCAGAGTCGTCGTCGCCTCGACGGGCCCGCCTTTCGTCATCGTGTAGATCAGGTCAAAGACCTTGTAGGTATTGATGACGCCGAGCAACAAGAGCGAGAAAACGACGGGACGCATGAGCGGTTCCGTGATGGAGAAGAAAGTACGGATGGGACCTGCACCATCAACTTCGGCGGCCTCGTACAAGCCATCGTCAATCGTGTGCAATCCCGACAAGATCAGGAGCATGTTGAAGGGCATCCCAACCCAGAGGTTTGCGACAACGACCGCGACCATTGCGGTTGTTGGACCGGTGAGCCACATGACCGGTTTATCCACCAGGTGCATTGAGGTCAAGAAGTAGTTGATGACGCCAAAATCAGAGTCGAACATCCAGCGGAAAATTGTTCCGGTCACGACGGCGGGAAGAATCCAGGCGACCAGCAGCAGCGCTCGAATGATGCCGTTTCCGGGGAAGGGCTTGCGGAAGAACAGTGCCAGCGCGTATCCGACGAGGAACTGCAACGCAAGGGATGCGACGGTAAAGATCGCCGAAAGCTTGACGCCATTCCAGAAACCGGGACTGGCCAGCATTTCCTTATAGTTCGCAAAGCCCGTTGGGTGGTAGTCGCCCGTAATGAGGTTGGAACCGTTGGCATCAGAGATTGACAGCCAGATGTTATAGACCAGGGGAACAACGAGGAAAATTGTTATATAGATGATTGCGGGTAGCGCGAGGAGGAGTCCTAGGCGTCGCGTTCGCGCCATGGAACGAGATCCCGCGTCGTGACCCGCTTTCTTGTTTCGCGTCATCGTAAATTCACTTACTCAGAGTTGCGGACTCCCCACGCGAGTAGGGATACCGTGGCTTGGCCACGGGCTCCCATTGTTGCGTTTGTACTCGCGTGGGGTGCCACTAGGTATTGTGCGGTCCTTGACGAGGCCTACGATACTCGCCGGACCTGTGTCCTTTTGCCGCTCAGTTCTTGGGCAGCAAGGGGTTAATCGTCTCCGCCGCCTTCTTTGCTGCGGCCTCGGGAGTCGACGCACCCGTCAGGGCTTCCTGCATGGACAGCTGGATGGCCTCGGAAATCTTCGGGTAATCCTTTCCGTATGCGCGTGCGTGTGCGTACTGGAGCTGATCTTCGAAGACCTTGAGCTTGGGATCGTTCGAGAGCTTGAGCTTGCCCTGCAGGTCGGGGCGCGAAGAGAGCTGGCCGGAGCCATCGCAGTAAATCTTGGCGCCTTCTGCGCTGGTCAGGAACTTTGCGAGCTTCACGGCTGCCTCGGACTGCTTTGCACCGTTCATGACGACAACGTTTTCGCCACCCATCGAGGTTGCTGCGCGCTTGTCCTTAGGAAGCGGAGCGACGTCCCATTCGATCTCGGCATCCTTGGTCAGGGTCGAAAGCTCCCACGGGCCATTGATCATCATCGCTGCCTTGCCGGTGATGAACTGGGTACGCGCATCTTCCTGGGTGTAGTTGGAGACAGCCTCGGACATCGAGCCTTCGTCAATCATGCCGCGCAGGTAGGCCAGAGCGGTTGCACCGGACTCGCTGTAGTTGGACAGGTCGCCACCGGTCTGCCACACGAAGGGCAGGACCTGGAAGGTTGCGGACTCAGACTTCACACCGGAAATCGCCAAGCCCTTGACGTCACCCTTCGTGGTCTTCTTTGCAACTTCCTTCAAGGACTCCCAGTCGGTCGGAACTTCAACACCGGCTTCCTTGAGCATGGTCTTGTTGTAGTACAGGGCGAGGTTGTTCGAGTTCAGCGGAATACCGTAGGTCTTTCCATCGAATTCAACCGAGGACCAGGGGCCATCGAAGAAGTCAGACTTGTTGATGCCATCACCGCTGAGGTCCTTGAGCATGCCCAAAGACGCGAAGTTCTGGTTGTCGACCACGTCCACGACTGCAACGTCGGGAACCTCGCCGCCGACCGAGCCCTGGAGAATGGACTTCGACAGGTCAGCGAAAGCAAAGGTGGTGCGCTTGACCTTGATATCGGGGTTTGCCTTCTCGAACTCTGCAATCGATGCTTCGATCGAGCTATTGGCCGTGTCACCGCTCAGGTAGTCCCACATTTCAACGGTGACCTGTCCGCCGGAGGCGCCGGACGAAGAATCCGACTTGCCTCCCGAACATGCGCCCAAGCCCAGTGCCATCACTGAGGCACCGAAAAGGGCAACGCCGCGCATTGCGAGCTTCGATGTGTGTGCCATTATTCTCTCTCCTTTGAGTGCTGATAGTTGTCCGTCAGCAACTACCAAGTTCCGTGTTTTCACGGACAAATACGGGGATGCACTCCAGTGGTGCATCGATGGTGACCTCTTGCCCACCCTCGAAGACGTCTCCCAGGGTGTACGAGGCCGTACCTACCTCTTCCTCGCCGCCTGCGATCAGCAGCCGCTGCCAGCGCACCCCCGCGGGGAGGTAGACGCGGGCGCTGCGGGCGCCGGCCTCGACAATGGGGGCGACAAGGAGGTCGGGGCCAAGGAGGAATTCTCCTTCTTCTTCCCACGCGCGCACATCCTCGGGGAATTCGAGGAAGAGCGCGCGCATCGGAGGAATTCCGCGCTCGGCGGCCTCGTCCATGACGCGACCGATGTAGGGGCGCAGCGCTTCCCTAAGGTGGATGTAGCGTGCGCAGATCTGTGCGACTTCCTCACCGTAGGACCAGATTTCGTTGGGTCCGCCGGGGTTGTCCGAGGCCACGTCCTCGCGGGGTTCGCGGTGACCATGGACGCGCATGAGCGGGCAGAAAGTACCGAACTCGAACCAGCGAGCGAAGAGCTCCTGGTACGCGGGGTCGCTGGGGTCGCCTCCGTGGAAGCCACCGATGTCGCTGGTCCACCACGGGATCCCAGAGATTCCAATGGATTGGCCTGCTCGGACCTGAGTGAAGAGCGCCTCCCAGGTGGGAGCAATATCGCCGCTCCATACCGCCGAGCCGTACTTGGCTTGGCCGGCCCACGCGCTGCGACACAGGCTGAGGAATTGATCCTCGCCCTGCTCACGCATTCCTTCCCAGACCATGCGCGCGTTCTCGCGCGGGTAGAGGTTGGAGACGTTCAGGCCGCTTCCGGCGTAGAAGCGCAGGTTGGAGGGGTGACCGGGATTGAGTTCAGGTTCGCAGGCATCGAGCCAGAACACGCGCACACCCAGATCGAAGTAGTTGTTCTTCAGCTTGTTCCACACGTATTCGCGGGCCGCGGGATTCGTCGGGTCGTAGAAGGCAACGGGGAGCGGACGATCCATTCCCTTATCGCGGAAGGTTTGGTGGTATTCGACGCCGGCTTCGCTACCGACCAAGAGGCCCTTTGCGCGAATTTCTGCGTCCGTTTCAGCTAGGGGTGACACTGTCGGCCAGACGGAGACCATGAGTTTGGTGCCCATTTCCTCCAATTCGGCCATCATCGCCTCGGGATTTGGGTATTCGTTTTCATCGAAGCGCCACTCCCCCATTGCGGGCCAGTGGATGAAGTCGGTGACGATCACGGACAGGGGCAGGCCGCGGCGCTTGTATTCGCGCGCGACATCCATGAGTTCTTCTTGGCTGGTGTAGCGCAGCTTGGATTGCCACAGGCCCAGCGCCCACTGCGGAATGCGGGGCGCGTGACCAACGGCGTCGGCGTAGGCCTCGAGGATTTCCTTGGGGGTATCGCCCACGCAGACCCAGTAGTCGATCCACTGGCTGCCTTGGGCGACCCAGCGAGTAGCTTCTTTGGCGAATTCGACACGGCCAACGGAGGGGTTGTTCCACAAGAATCCGTAGCCCTTGTCAGAGAGGACGAAGGGGATGGACACTTCGCCGTTTCGCTGGATGAGGTCGGAGACGATTCCCTTGTGGTCGAGGAAATCGTAGGAGTGCTGGCCCATTCCGTAGAAGCGTTCGCTGGGGTCCGAGGCGAAGCACTGGTGGACTTCGTGTCCGCCGAAACCGGGGTAGATTCCGTGGGCGCCTGGCCACCAGAAGTGTTCGGGGGCTTCGCGCAGGATAGATTCGCCGTCCTTGCGAAAATCCAGAAGGAAACGGGCAATTCCAGTTCCACCATCAAGGTTGGCGACGACGCTGATGCGCCCGTTGGTGAAGACTTCTTCGGGCTTGTCGTAGCCGGGGATCTCGGTGATGGTGGCTTCTTCACTGTTTGTTCCGAGGCCGGGGTTCGGCTTGTCCTCAAGGGCACCGAGTCCTTGGGGGAACTCTGCGGAGGGGCCGATGCGCACACGAAGCGCATTGCGCCCCCATGCCTCAATGCGGATGAACTCGTGCGCGAAGCAGAGTTCAACTGCGCCGGGGTACTGCTTCTTCGTGTACACCTGTGCTCCTTTTTGACCGGACGAATACGTATTCGTTTAATGACAATTTTCAGGAGTTTTTCTGATATTATTCATTACGCATACGTATTCGTCGGATAAAAAATATTTGCGGGCATCGACGCCCGCACATGTGATGCGGAACTCACAATAAGTTGTTCACGCGATCCTGTCAAGATACCTGGAGGACCTGAGATGGCGCGTCAGCCAACCAGCAGAGATGTCGCAAAACTAGCGGGAGTCTCGCAAACCACGGTCTCGTATGTCATGAGTGGACGCCGAGCCGTCTCCCCCGAGACGGAAAAACGTGTCCAAATTGCAATGAAAGAGCTGGGGTATCAGCCCCATGCGGGGGCCCGATCCTTGCGTTCGCGAAAGTCCCGCGTCTTGGGAGTAGTGGTCCCCTACCACGAGGGAGCGGACGCGGCGGCCCAGCACTACATGCTGATCACTTTGGCGCAGCTCTTGCGCGAACACGATTTTGACCTGCTGCTGATCACCGCCGACGAGGGTGCCGCCGGGCTTCGTCGAGTGATGCAAACTGCGCTGTGTGACGGCCTGTTCATCATGGAGGTACGCTTCAACGATGCTCGTCTAGGCGTCGTTGCAGAGAGCAAGATCCCCACGGTTTTTATTGGAACCCCGGGGTCTGGGCCTTTTCATGCACCAATCCAGTCCATCGACGTTGATTATTACGAGGCCGGGCGCGCCGCGGTCCACCGCCTGCGTGACGCAGGAGCACGCAACATTGCTTTCGTCCATTCGGCAAGCCCCGATGTGCAATCGTTGAACTTCGTCTCGCAGTTCAGGCAGGCGGTTGTTGATACGGCGGGCGAGTCTGGGATTCCTTTGCTCTCGCGCACGTGCGGGACGGGAATTCGCGAGATCCGTAAGCTAGTTGGGCAAATTGCCGGTGATAACCGGATTGATTCCTACATTTTGGGGCCGACGATTTCTGCGGATGACTGGTGCAATGCCCTGATTGATCTGGGGATTCGTCCCGGCCGTGATGTCTCGCTGGTAGCCAGCGGCTGGTCTGCCGAGCGCGCGCACTGCCTATTCGATGTCGATCACTTTGATACGCGCCCCGACGAACTATTGAGGCGTGCGGTTGAAATGTTGGTCGCCCACATCGATGGAGAGCCCCGGAAAGAAGCCGCCGCGGAAGCTGTAGCCGCCGGTTCCGCGACGGCAGCGGACTCCGAGGCTAAGATCCGCCGTCCCGTGCATGGTCTGACCCTGCTTGATCCGATCTTCGTGCCCGGAAATACGGTTGTTGGGGCAGGAAGAGAAAGCTGACTTCCTCCCCGCCCTGCTCTGC
>CAUTOM010000076.1:0-6848 GCA_963540435.1 uncultured Actinomyces sp. | reverse complement strand
TCCCCGAAGCCTTCAGTCAGGCAATGGATGATGACCTCAACGTTGCCGGGGCGCTCGCTGCTGTTCATGAGCAGCTCAAACTGGGAAATATCGCTCTCTCAGAGGGGGACGAGCAGGCAATTAAGCGCCAGCAAATTCTGGTTCGCTCCATGCTTGATGTGCTTGGTTTGGACCCGGCCTCGCCGCAGTGGGCAAACGTAGGCGCGGGTGCGTCGCCCTCGGGAAACACTGGGGATGACCCGCAAAAGCATGCACTCGACGTGCTGGTTGGTGCTCTCCTCAAGCAGCGTGCCCAGGCCCGTGCCGACAAGGACTGGACAACGGCTGACCAGATTCGTGATCGCCTCGCAGAGGCGGGAGTCCAGGTCGCCGATGGAAAAGAGGGAGCAACCTGGAGCATCGGATAATTCAGCCGGCTCGCGGAGACGACTAGTATGCGGGTGCGAAATCGATTAAGGCGCGCCCTCGCGGCCCCTACACGACCCGGACACCGTATGCTTGTGTCAGTTCACGAAGAAACAAGGAGACACGATGGCTGGAAATGATGGACGTCGCGGCGCCGTAAGGAAACCGGGTTCGAAGAAGGGCCCGAAGGTCGGCACCGGTGGTCACTCGCGCCGTCGCCTCGAAGGTAAGGGTCCAACCCCCAAGGCCGAAGACCGCACCTACCACCCAGCGTTTAAGCGCAAGAAAGCCCGCGAAGCCCGTGAGGCTCAGGAGGCCGCCATCGCGCGTGCCCGCGCGAAATCCTCCATCAAGATCGCTGAGGGACATGAACTTATCGCCGGTCGCAATCCCGTTGCCGAGGCCGCGCGCGCGGGGGTGCCCATCGAACGTGTCTTTGTCCTTGACAACGTGAAGGATGACCGCGTTGAAGAAGTTGTCCGCCTGGCCTCGGGAATGGGAGCGCCGGTCTACGAAGTGACGCGCCGTGACCTAGACGTCGCAACTGACGGCGCGGTCCACCAAGGCGTTGCCATCGAAGTGCGCGGATACGAGTATCGCGACGTTGAGGATCTTATTGCGGAATCTTTGCAGCAGCTGGATATCCCGCTCTTGGTAGCTCTTGATCAGGTCACTGACCCGCATAACCTTGGCGCTGTCTTGCGGAGTTCCGGTGCTTTTGGCGCGGACGGGGTGATCATCCCCGAGCGCCGCAGTGCAGGCGTCAACACCACTGCATGGAAGGTCTCGGCCGGTGCCGCGGCTCGCGTGCCCGTCGCGCGCGCGACAAACCTTGTGCGTGCACTCGAAGACTGCAAGAAGGCCGGTTTCTTCGTTGTTGGCCTCGATGGGGGCGGCGACACCGAATTGCGCGATCTCAAGCTTGCCGATGGCCCGCTGGTCGTGGTCACCGGCGCCGAAGGCAGTGGTCTGTCTCGTCTGGTTCGACAGACCTGCGATCAGATCGTGTCGATCCCGATCGCCTCGGCGGTGGAATCACTCAACGCAGCGGTCGCCACGGGGATTGCCCTCTATGAGGTCGATTCGCTTCGGCGCGCTCGCGCAGAAAAGTAGCGAGAGTAGCGAAAATAGCGTTCAACGGGAACAACACCCCCTGCCAGGAGACTGGGCTGGGGATGTTTTCTTAAATCTTGCCCTTGCGGCGGCGCTTGACGTCTCTGCGGATGCAGTAGATGTTTTGAGTCTCTAAGAAGTGCTCTTTCGGCAGGTCATCGGCATAGAAATAGGTTGCGCCCCCGCGCAAGAAACCAGTGTTTCGGTATTCCTCTTCGAACTGGTGCAGGGTCATATACAAAACATCGTTCAGAATCGAACTATTTTGCGAAATGATGTCGCTTGGAGTGCAGTAAAGCTCAGTAAAGAACTCGCCCTCTGCGGATGCGCAGCGTGCGGCGACCACCAATCGGTTCATCCCGAGCATCGAACGCTTGAGCTTTTGTGGGAACAAACGCGGCATGAAGTTCACCCAATCATCAGTAACTCCAGACCACAGCCACTCTTTGAAGTCTGAGCCGATGATGATCTCGGTCCCCGTCCACCCGTGAAGGGCAAGCTCTTCCCGATAGCCGGGAGTTTCTCCGCGCGCGCCGAAGCGATTCCAAAAATCAAGGCAGCGCCCCACAGCGTGTTCGGGTGATTCATTGACCGGGTACATCGCTGAATAGCGAGCGACCGACGTTGTAAGAATACCGGGATGCTTATTGGGATCTCGGCGTTTAATGAAACCCATCGTTCACTCCTTCGCTGCGGGGATTTGCTGTGGCACCTTATTGTGTCTTTTATTGTGGGCGCAAATCAAAGTCGAACACGGCCCCAATCATGACTGGGGAGCATCATAATCACGCACTACAAACTTTCGGATTCAAAAACGCTATCATCCATCTATGAGCCTTACAGCAATCCTGGTTATTGCCGTGGTTATTCTCTTCGGCGTCGTCGGCGCAGTCATTCAAGTCTGGCCGTCCTCTCCATTCGTCGGTGGCGCAATTTTGGTGTGGGCATGGATGACTGGAACACCCAGTGCCTGGATCATCTTCGCGATTTCAGCCGCCATCTTGGTTATTGGCACGATTTTGAAATACGTCATTCCAGCTCGCGGCATGACAAAAGAGGGAATTCCCCAATCCACACTCGTGTGGGGAGGTGTTGGCGGTTTCTTCGGCTGGTTTATTGGCCTGCCTTTTGGGTTGATTCTTGGAATGATCGCGGCCATCTTTATTGTCGAGTACCTGCGCAGCCAGGAGACCCAAAAAGCGTGGAAAGCCACAGTGGTTGCGCTCAAGGCTTTCGGCTGGACCATCGCAATTGAGCTGATCGCCGCTCTCAGTGCCGCAACCCTGTGGGTTGTTGGTCTCCTCCTCCAAGGGCCAAACGCAGCCTAAAGGATTTCAGGACTGCCGCGGGCGCCACTTACCCCCCAACTTGGCCCGGCCTCGGCAATCCTCGGCTAAACTATGCCTGTTGCGCCTTCGCTGACGCGATCACTTCATATACCCGCTCAACGCATTAAATAACGGAGAAAACATGCCCGCCGTCATCGTTCTCGGCGCCCAATGGGGCGACGAAGGCAAGGGAAAAGCAACCGACCAGCTGGGACAACACACTGACTACGTCGTTAAATTCAACGGCGGCAACAACGCGGGGCACACGGTCGTCATCGATGGCGAAAAGTACGCCCTCCACCTCCTGCCCGCAGGCATCCTCTCCGAAGGCGTTACCCCGATCATCGGCAATGGCGTCGTCGTTGACCTCGACGTTCTTTTCGACGAAATCGAGACCATCACAGCACGAGGCGTAGACTGCTCACGCCTGCTGATCTCGGCGAATGCACACATCATTCCTGCATATAACCGCCTGATGGATCAGGCCAACGAGCGTGCGCGCGGCAATAACCAGATCGGCACGACTGGACGGGGCATCGGCCCAACCTACGCGGACAAGATGAACCGCATCGGTATCCGCATCCAGGACCTCTTCCACCCCGAGACCTTGCGCGCCAAGGTCGAGGCCGCGCTCGCCCCCAAGAACACGATTTTCGAGGCCGTGGGGCTGCCTACCCTGGACCCCGCCGAAGTGACCGAGCACCTCCTGTCCTTCGCTGATCGCGTCGAGCCGATGATGTGCGATGTGTCCCTGGTCGTCAATGGCGCGCTTGATCGCGGCGATACCGTTCTTTTTGAGGGTGGTCAGGCAACCATGCTCGATATCGATCACGGAACCTATCCCTTCGTGACCTCATCGAACCCGACGGCTGGTGGCGCACTCGCGGGCGCGGGCGTTGGCCCGACTCGAATCAATTGCGTTGTCGGTGTTGCAAAGGCCTACACGACTCGCGTGGGAGAGGGCCCCTTCCCGACTGAGCTCACCGACGAGGTCGGCGAGGACCTGCGCATGCGCGGCGGTGAATTTGGCGTCACCACCGGGCGTCCGCGTCGTACCGGCTGGTTCGACGCCGTTGTCGTTCGCTACGCAACGCGCGTCAACGGATTGACCGACCTGTGCCTGACCAAGCTCGACGTTCTCACCGGTTACAAGGAAATTCCCGTCTGCGTCGGCTACGAGCTTGATGGCGTTGTCGTTGACGAAATGCCGCCGGATCAGGTTGATTTCGCGCGTGCCACCCCCGTCTACGAGATGCTCGAAGGCTGGAGTGAGGACATCACCGGCTGCCGAAGCTTTGATGACTTCCCCGAGGCCGCGCAGAAGTACATCCTTCGCCTCGAAGAGCTTGTGAACTGCAGGATTTCGTCGATCGGTGTTGGCCCCGGTCGCGAGGCAACGGTCATTCGTTTCCCGCTGCTGGGGGAGTAATCCTCCGGCACCATGTGATTTTTTAAGGCCGGCGCCGCGTTTCCCTGTTGAAGGGAGCGCGGCGTTGGTGCATGTGGGCGCCATTTGCGCATAAAAAAGCGCGCACCGAGCCGAAAGCGCCTGTCGGCGCGAAGGCCGCTCGTAGCGGCAGAAGTTGGAGCCCGGGGCTTAACAACTCGGTACGCATGCATGAGCATAGAACACGAGCGTGCCATGCGCATGATGGGGCTCCGCGCTGGGATTAAGACCCCGGAGGCATCCATGTGGGACTATAGAGGAATGGAGAACCTCGAGTCATCCCCTCCGAAACTACCCTCGCGCCGCGAACGCCAGCGTGAACTCGCTGCTCAACGCGCGGTGGAAGAACCCGCGCAAGAAAGCCCCACCCAGGTTTCGCGTAGTGTTCTCGAGTACGACGACACGATTGAACCCGTGACACTGAGCACAGGTATCATTCGTGTTCGCCACGGTATCCGAGCGGGAGAACTCGCGCTTGCGGCTGAAGGCCGCCACTCGAGCACGCACTCTCACGAACATCGGTCCATTAAACCTGAGCTTCGTCGCGGCCTCCACACATCTGCTCTTACGGTGCTGCTTCTCTCCGTCGCGACCTGCGCGCTCTGGTTCTCACCATGGGAATCCTGGGCGTGCGCGGTTGTCGTCGCCTTGGCCTCGTGCCTGTTGGCGGCGGGCTGGCCATCGCTGACGAACACGAAGGTCACGGTCCCAGCCCAGGTCACGGTCGGCCTCGCAGGCTGTGTTTCCGCGGGCGTCGTAACTTTCACCGCCGACCTTATGGCGGCAACTGCCGTCATGGGGTTGGGGACGGTTGGCCTTGTGATTGTCGAGGTTTTTACGGCTTCAACGCCGCGTGATTATTCGAAGAGCGGGCGGGTCGTGTGGGCGGCGCGCTCGACGACTTCTTCGCTCATGAGTTCGATGACCGCGCTGCTCCTGGTTGTTTCCGCGTCTTCATGGGTGACCCTTGCCTCCTCGCAGGGGTGGAGGATCGCGGTTCCGATCGCTTGCGTGATTGTCTCGTGCACGGTGTGGGGCGATCAGATTGGCGCGAGTTTTCGTTCGCAGTCTTTCGGCGCGCTTGGAGCGGCGCTATTGTCGGGCGTCCTGGCCTCCGTCGCCGTGTGGAAGCTCGGCCAAAGTGCGGACCTGAGTCCAATCGTTCTGCCCGGCCTCGCGGCCTATTCGGGGCTGACGACAGCTGTCGTGATTTTGGGAGTGTTTACGGGAATCGCGGTTGCTTTGGTTGTCATTGTTTTGGATGGTTTCATGGGGGACACCGAGTGGGCGCGGCCGACGATGGGCGCGATTGCGCGTGGGAGCGCGAAGTTCCTGCTCGCCGCCTTGCCCGTGTACATCATGTTCCGGATCGGTGGGATTTAATCGATTTTCGAGGCCGTGGCTGCTTGGTAGTGTCCGGGGACTTGCGTGGAGTGATTGGCCGCGTAATCCCTGTGTGAGACTCGGTTGATGTGGGGCGTTCGCTTAGGGGAGCCATTGCCTCGAAACCCCAGTCCATGCGGGTGTTCGCGCAGGGATGGGCGGTGGCAGTCAATTTCGGTTCGCAGATGAAGGTGGGGCCGCTTAGTCTGGATGCATGATGGTCATTCCAGAAAATCTGCCCACTGAAATCGCTCCGCTGGCTTGGATGCTCGGCCAATGGAAAGGCTGGGGGATGCTTAGTGTCGACGAAGGCGAAGATCAGCCGATCTATGAAGAGGTCGAGGGCCTGATCAGCGGCGTTCAGATGAAGCTCGTGACAAGGATTTACTCTGCGAGCGCGCGTGAGCCGATCGATCCCATCTGGGATGCAGCCACGGGCGTAGCCGCCCTCGAAATTGGCGATCTCATGCGCGAAGAAACGCTCTATGTGTCTCTACTTCCCGGGTCCGGGGTGCTGCCTGAACCCGGCCAGTTTGAGACCCGTGAAATGGTTGCGCAGGGTGCGCAAAGTGACGGTTATTGCGCTCGTTGGGTTGGGCGCTCCATGGGGCCGCGCGTTCAGATGGAAACAGATGCTTTGATTTGTGATCCTGCGGCAACTGTCTACCAACGTTTTTCGCGAATGTACGGCCTGGTTGCCGGCGAAATGCTGTGGGCGAACGAAAAGCAGCTTGACGGTGAAGAAGACAAGGTTGAATTGTCGGGACGTCTCATGCGCGTCAATGAAGAGGCTGGTGAAGAGTAAGTGACGCTGGTCGGAGAAGGTTTCTTTTCGGATATCGGGGGAGCCGGCCTCGGTGATGGCGGAAGGGGCGGTGACGCGCAGTGGGTGTCTCCGCTGGCGGAACTTCCCGGCGCTGTTGTGCTCGATGATCTTGACGCTGATCAGACAGGAGAAGGGAACTTCGAAGAAGCGACTGGCGGTGCGGAAAATACCGCGCAGGAATCTGATGCGGCAGGCTATGGCGCTATCGCTCACTACGGTGATCCTTCCGGAGAACAGTGGGCTTTAGAAGACGGTCGCGCGCTGGTTGATCGTCCCGATCTTGCCATCGTCGAAGTTGGCGGACCAGATCGCTTGACGTGGCTCACCTCGATTTCCAGTCAAGTGC
>CAUTOM010000075.1:0-6874 GCA_963540435.1 uncultured Actinomyces sp. | reverse complement strand
CATGAGCTTCGCACTCCCTTGGCGTCGATTCAGGGCTACACGCAGCTTCTGCAAAAGGGAAGCGCGGATGAAGAGCTCGCGCTCGCACGCATTGCCTCAGAGTCTGCCCGCATGTCTGGCTTGGTTGAAGACCTCCTGCTTTTGGCTCGCTTGGATGCGGGCCGAGAACTCGCTAGTGATCCGGTCGATCTGATCCCCCTGGCGATTGACGCGGTTTCGGACGCGCACGCAGCGGGCCCGGATCACGAGTGGGTCTTGGATCTTCCTCAGTTCGATGACGAGGACGAAGTGTGCGTCTCCTGCACGGTTGCGGGTGATGAATCCGCACTTCGTCAGGTGTTCGCAAACCTGGTGAATAACGCGCGAATCCACACCCCCGCGGGCACACGCGTCAAAGTTGGAGTACAGGTGATCGGCGGCGGGGCCTCGGCGCCCGGGTTTGTGCGCATGAGTGTTGCCGATGACGGCCCGGGTATTCCGCCCGAGTTGCGCGCTACCGTCTTTGATCGTTTCGTCCGAGGCGATACCTCGCGCTCGCGTCAGGGGAAGGGATCGTCTGGCCTTGGTCTGTCGATCGTTTCTTCGATCGCCGAGGCCTTGGGCGGCCGGGTGGACGTCGACACCTTATGTGAAGGTGAAGGAAAGCCCGGTGAACACGGGACGACCTTCTCGGTGATCTTGCCGGCGATCGGTGAGTGAGTTACTGAGTTTCAGCAAAAATCGCTGACAAGGGTTTCTTTTCCAGATATTCTTGTATTAATCGTTCAGCCCGCCTCAACCGATATGGTTGAGAGTGGGCTGGATCTTTATTTTCGCTTACTTACGGTTCGTGGCTTCAGGTGATTAGACCGAGGAGCACAGAGGCTAAAATTCTAAAACGATCGTCTTGCGGGTAAGGGGTAGAGGAAATGCCAATGGAACACTTGAAGCGTCTTCCTCCCGTTGGTGACGCCTTCTTTCAAGGCCTATTGGCAGAATGTGAACAGCACGGCAGCGAGATTGAGACTGTCGCGCTCGAGCTAAAGGGCTCTGAAGTATTGTCAGGAGGTAAAGCTGGCTTTGCCAAGATCGCCAAGTTTATTATCGGCGCATCGAATCGCGACCCGGAGCTAGCTAGAACTGAGTTTCAGGGATACGCCATTATGGTTATCGGCGTTGAGTCCGATGGTGAACTTTCGCAAGTATCACGCTGTGAAGACCAGGAGATAAATTCACAGATTGAGGGATACCTTGGAGGGGAGGCAATTCAATGGGTCACCCATTGGATTCATCCAGATGGAGATCAAAAGAGGGGCGTATTGTTCCTTTTAGTTCCTCCCCCTCAGAATGGCGACCAGATTCGGTGGTGCCGGAAAGACGGTGTAGAGCTTACGGATGGAGCAATCTATGTTCGAAGCCGAGGGGAAACGCGTATTGCTAAAGGCATCGATCTTGAAATGCTCACTCGTCGAGCAGGGGTATCTCCTTCTCAAACTTGGGGGCTAGCAGTTGATATGCATGGCACTTTGGTATCCGACGCCTCTAGATATAGCGATACTGTTCGAAATATTGTGATCCAACGTGCTGATGAGATGAGAAAGTTGGTCTCGGGATCAGAATCAGCCGGGATTATGCATGGAAGCGCCCACAGCGAACGGCGCTCCGAGGAAGAATATCTTAAAGAAGTTGATGATTGGCAAAAACAGTTGGCGGATCTGGCCTCGGGATTATCAAAGACCCTGATGTTTGAAACTCTTCCTCCTCTGTCTGTGACTGTAATAAATGAAGTAGAGAGCTTTGTCGAGGATCTGCGACTTGAATTCACGCTGCCGAAGGATTTCTGGCTCGTTGATCGAAAGGGCTTGTCAGAGAAACTTGATAGTGCTCTTAAACCGCCGATTCCGTGGGGGAAAGATCATCGACTGGCTCGTTTGCTCGACGCGAGTTTTCCACGCCCTTTTCCAAATTCGCCCCATTCAGTTGCGAGCGATTTTGAATCTGTGTGGTTGGAGGATATTGATCGTGAAACTGGAAAGGTGTCCCTGAGAATACCGGAGCTGAGGCCCCGCGAAAGTGTGAAACTCTCATCATCGAGGTATGTCCTCTTCACGACAGGGGTAGAAAAAACCTTGGTCGAAATGACATGGGAAGCTACTGCAAAGGGACGTGACCGTAGGTACGAGGTGCCAGCGTCGATCCATCTCAAAGCAGTCGAAGTATATGAGCGAATTAGCGAGGCTCTTCGGCGTAGAATCTATCGCGGAAACTGATCACGTCAGCGTTATAACGTTGATTAGTTCTTCCTTCGCGTCGGATGAAACTGCATAGAGGCATACGCGAACTGGACCCACTCTGAAAGCGGCATCTTGGTGCTTTGAAACTATGCGAATAACTGAAGATTTTGGAGCTACGAGAATCTAGCTACGAGTAGACAAATCGCATTCGATTTTTGTTCGATAGTACGACAGTTGCGAAGCACAGCAATAAAGAGAGCTTTTAGAACTCCACCTCGAGCGCTGTTCGCGCGCGGTAGCGCGCCTCGCCGGGATCAGAGGCCTCGACAACGGAAGCGGCAGCTAAGCGGCACTGTGCCAGGCTGACCTGAGCAAGCTGCGCGCCCACCGAGGGAATTGCCAAGCGCGGCATCGACAGCGCGGGGATACCCATACCCGCGAAAACGCAGGCGAGCAGCGGGTCTGCCGCGGCCTCGCCACACACGCTCACACTTACCCCGTGCTCAAGGCCAGCGCGCGCTACCTGCGCAATCAAGCGCAAAGGCGCGGGCTGCCATGGATCGGAATACTCGGCAAGGTCCGGTGAGAGGCGGTCCGAAGCCATCGTGTACTGGATGAGGTCGTTCGAACCAATCGATACGAAGTCCACGTGCTCCATGATTGAATCGATCATCAGTGCCGCCGCGGGGACCTCAATCATGACCCCAGCGTGCAGCTCGACCTCGAAACGCTCGGAGAGCTGGCGAACCGAGGAGACAAACCACGTGGCCTCGGCAGCCGTTGACACCATCGGTGCCATCACCGAAACCGAAGTCTCACGCTGACGCATCGCCGCAAACGCAATTGCCTCAAGCTGGTTTTGGAGAATCTGCGGATGTGGGCCTGAGGTTCGGATCCCGCGAACACCAAGAGCCGGGTTGTCCTCGCCGGGAATCGTCGCATAGGCCAGTGGCTTATCAGAACCCGCATCCAGCGTGCGCACGCACACTGAATACCCCTGGAACTCTTGGAAAATACTCGAATAAAACTCGGTCTGTTCCTCAATGGAAGGTTCGGTTTGCGCGTTGAGGAAGGCAATTTCTGAACGGAAAAGCCCGATCGAATCGGCAAGCGGGGAACGGGCAGCAGCCTTCGCGCTGGCCAGGTCGTGAATGTTTGCGAGCAAACGCACGGGATGATCATCTGAGGTGTGCGCGGGCGGTGCCCATTTGAGGGTGGCCTCGGCGCGACGGCGGTCCCTCTCCACGGCCTCGCGGGCCTCATTTTCGGGAACGCCGGTGGTCAGGGACCCCACAAAAGCGTCCATGAGCACATATTCGCCCGCGCGGATCTCGCCCAGCCGACGGGCCGCCACGATGCAGGGGATCCCCAGCTGGCGAGCGATGATCGAGGTGTGCGAGGTGGGGCCGCCCAGCTGGGTCACGATCCCCACGCAGTGTGCGGGGTTGAGATGCGCCGTGTCCGAGGGCGACAAATCCCGCGCGCAGAGAATATAGGGGCTTTCCGAGGCCACCTGTACCTTTCGTGCATGCACACGCGCATCGCTGGCCTCGTCACCTGAGGAAGCAGCTAAGTGGGCAAGAATTAGGTCGCGCACGTCCTTGAGGTCCGCCACGCGCTCGAGCATGAGTCCGCCCGAAGCACGGAAGACCTCAGTGAACTTTTCGGTCGCGCGAACAACCGCCTGAGGAGCGGGTACCCCGGAATAAATCCACGATTGTGCCTCCGCAATCCAGCTGGGATCGGTTGCCAGGGAAGCAGTCATCATGAGCACGTCGGAGACATCGCCGTAGGCCCGTTCGGACTGGGCGAAGAGGTCATCGCCGACGCTTCGGCAGATCTCTTCCAAATGCGCGGCACATGCGGCGCGCTCTTTGGGGGGAAGCTCGGTGAACTCTGTGGGGGGGAGGGGGTGACGTGATGTCCATACGATCGGTGCGTAGGACACTCCATGAACAACGGGAGTGCCGTAAACCGTGTGCGGCATCGTGCGTTCCTTTCTTGGGAGCCGAGCTCACACTATTCTCCCATGCCCCGAAGGCTCCGGTATGTGCGGTAAGTTACGTTTACAAATTGGTACAAACGTTCACGTGTTGGTCAAAAGTCGCAGCAACCCCAAACTTTCGCCACGATTAGGGAAGGAAACCAGAACACAGACAGTTAGGACTACTCGTGGCGCTCATCGTGCAAAAGTACGGAGGCTCGTCCGTCGCCGATGTCGAAGCGATCAAACGCGTTGCAAAACGCATCGTCGACACTCGAAACGCCGGACACAAGCTCGTTGTTGTTGTCTCCGCAATGGGCGATACAACTGACGACCTCTTGGACACGGCCGCTCAGATTACCGAGCATGCTCCCGAACGTGAAATGGATATTCTCCTCACCGCGGGCGAGCGTATTTCGATGTCCCTTCTGTCCATGGCAATCAACGAGCTGGGTGTTCCCGCACAGGCCTTCACCGGTGCGCAGGCTGGAATCCACACGACTTCCGCTTATGGTCGCGCCCAGATCACCGGCATGGTCCCCGAACGCATCGCCCGCTCAATCTCGGAAGGGCAGGTCGCAATTGTCGCCGGATTCCAAGGAATTTCCGATGACGAGGACGTGACGACCCTGGGCCGAGGTGGCTCCGATACGACTGCGGTCGCTCTCGCGGCTGCCCTCCACGCTGATGTCTGCGAGATCTACACCGACGTCGATGGCCTTTTCTCTGCAGACCCGCGAATCGTAAAAAAGGCCCACCGCGTTCGAACCATCTCGACCGAAGAAACCCTGGAGCTGGCCGCTCACGGAGCGAAGATTCTCCACCTGCGCGCCGTTGAGTTTGCCCGCCGCTACAAGGTTCCCTTGCACGTGCGTTCTTCTTTCTCCGAGAAAGATGGAACGTGGATTTCCGACACCCCTGCCTCCCCCTCACTTAAAGGCCTGGTTCCCGAGGCCGCATTCCTTGACCCGAAAGAAGGACAGATGGAACAGCCCATCATCTCTGGAATTGCCCATGACCGCGGCCAGGACAAGATCACTGTTGCCGGCGTCCCGAACCACCCCGGCCGCGCCGCGATGGTTTTCCAGACGATCGCCGCTGCGGGCGCGAACATCGACATGATCGTCCAGAACATCCCCGTTGCAGATCCGACCCGCGCGAACATCACCTTCACCATTCCCGAGGCCGACGCCCAGGTTGCGCTCGACGCGCTCGAGTCCGCGAAAGAAGAGATTGGCTTCAAGGAGGTGCGCTACAACCCGAATATCGGCAAGCTTTCGCTGGTGGGTACTGGCATGCGCACCAACCCGGGCGTGGCCGCGCGACTCTTCGCTGCTCTGTCAGAAGCGGGAATCAATATTGATCTGATTTCCTCTTCCGAGATCCGTCTGTCGATTGTGACGAAGCTGGATGATCTGGATCGTGCAGTTGCCGTTGTTCACTCCGCTTTCGGCTTGGACGCTGAGGTTTCCGAGGCCGTTGTGTACGCGGGTACTGGCCGCTGAGTCGGTCCGTCGCTAGTTAGAGAGGCTTGAAAATGTCAGGTTTGACTGTTGCTGTTGTCGGTGCGACCGGCCAGGTTGGTCGCGTTATGCGCACGATCTTGGAAGAGCGCAATTTCCCGGTTGAAACGATTCGTTTCTTTGCGTCCGCCCGTTCGGCTGGATCGACCCTGCCGTGGAAGGGGGAAGAGGTCGTCGTCGAAGACGTCGCAACCGCTGACTTCTCGGGGATCGACATCGCGATCTTCTCTGCGGGAGCTACGGCCTCGCGCGAGTATGCGCCAAAGTTCGCGGCTGCCGGCGCAGTGGTCGTCGACAACTCCTCCGCATGGCGTAAGGACCCCGAGGTCCCGCTGGTCGTCTCCGAGGTGAACGGTCAAGACGTTGCGAAGCGCCCCAAGGGAATCATCGCGAACCCGAATTGCACGACCATGGCCGTCATGCCTGCAATTAAGCCACTTGCCGACGCTGCTGGCGGTATTGATCGACTGACTGTCTCTTCCTACCAGGCGGTTTCTGGCTCTGGCCTCAAGGGTGTTCGCGAGCTCATCGATCAGGTCCGTGGGGCTGCCGATCAAAATCTCGAGGGACTCACGACCGACGGCCGCGCCGTTGATTTCGGCACCCCTGAGGTCTACGTCGCTCCCATCGCTTTCGATGTTGTGCCTTTGGCCGGTTCGATTGTCGATGACGGCAGCTTTGAGACCGACGAAGAGCAGAAGCTTCGCAATGAATCGCGTCGTATCCTGCACGTCCCGAATCTTCTGGTTAGCGGAACCTGCGTGCGCGTGCCGGTTCTGACCGCCCACACCATGACCGTTCACGCTGAGTTCCCCGCCCCGATTACTCGTGACGAGGCCGTGGCTGCGCTCAGCAGTGCTCCCGGCGTTCGCGTTGTCGACGTTCCGACCCCGCTTGAGGCCGCGGGCGAAGACGATGTCTTCGTTGGCCGTATTCGTCAGGATCAAGCGGTTCCGGATAACCGAGGAATCGTGTTTGTTGTCAGCGGCGATAACCTGCGCAAGGGAGCTGCTCTTAATGCCATTCAGTTGGCTGAGCTGGTTGCTGCTGAGCTGCAGGGCTAGAGCATGTCGAACGATCCGGGTTCTTGCGCGTACTGTGTGGGTGCCGCCTGAACGGATGCGCTCCTAGGTAAGCAATAAGTGGTGGGGACG
>CAUTOM010000074.1:0-6968 GCA_963540435.1 uncultured Actinomyces sp. | reverse complement strand
GGACATGTTGACATCGATGATGTACTGGGAGTTTTCCCTGACGTTGCCGAGGCCTCGCGCTGGTGTTTACCTCTGTGTACGCACCTAGAAGGTGCTCCCTCCTGCGCCCTCGATACCTGGTCGCAGGGCAAGGACCCTTTCGTTATTTCTTCCACTGACGAGGCCGCGGACCAGGAGCGGCATCGTCGTTCTTCCCGGGTTGCTTCGGTTCGCCGACTCCTGGACGCGGTCGCTGGCGCAATGAAGGTGTCGAAGGCTGCACGTTAGAGTTCAAACTGCACTCAGTTGCAGGTGGAACGGGTCATACTAAGCACATGCGTATTCTTCACACCTCAGACTGGCATTTTGGCCGTCATCTCCACGGCCAAGATTTAGGCGATTCTCGCGCTGCGTTTTGCCACTGGCTTCTTGACACCGTCAGGGAACAAGAGATCGACCTAGTCCTTGTCTGTGGCGATGTGTACGATCGTGCAATCCCAGCGGTTTCTCAACTTAATGAAGTGATGGATCTTCTCCGCGATCTTTCTTCAGCCACGCAGGTCCTTTTAACCCCGGGAAATCATGATTCAGCAAGCCGCCTCGGTGTCTATTCGCAGTTTTTACGTGGGAATATTCAAGTCTGCGCCAGCGTGGAAGAGATTGGGAAGGCTCGCGAATACGCGGGTAAAGACGAGGATCCGGGTGTATTGATCTACCCGATCCCCTACCTTGAGCCGGACTTGGTTCGGGCGAAGCTTTCCGATGATAACGAAGCCCTCGAACGCACCCATCAGGCCGTGATGGATGCTGCGCTTCGACGCATTGGCAATGATCTATTGGCTCGGCGAACTTGCGGCGATATGCGTCCTGCTATCGTGATGGCTCACGCTTTCATCGTGGGTGCAGTTCCCTCCGATTCTGAACGCAATATTGAGGTAGGCGGAGTTGCTTCTGTTTCAGCCCAGACTTTCGAGACTTTCGGCGGTGCAGAAATACTGCCTGAACCAGGCCTTAGTTACGTTGCCCTCGGGCACCTGCATCGCCCTCAAGAAGTTTCAGCTGTGCACGTCCCTATGCGTTATTCCGGTTCTCCTATCGCGTATTCCTTCTCGGAAGCGCCCGGAGATAAGAGCACGGTCGTGATTGATACGCTCGGTGCGGAAGGGGGCAAGGCCGTGGACGTTTCCCTCATCGATATTCCCACTGCGCACCCTCTTGTTGTATTGCGAGGATCGATGGAGTCTTTGCTCGAAAGCGCGAAGGATACTTCACCGCAGGCATATGTGTCCTTGACGGTAACGGATGATTCACGGCCCCAGGAAATGGTCGCCCGTCTTCGCGCGGTCTATCCTCATGCACTCTCTATCATTCACTCCCCCGCGCATGTTTCTCCTCTACGGGCACCGCGTATCCAGCTTGAGACAGCAGATATGAATGCGACCCTTGCCGAATTCTTCCAGCAAGCGGGAGGAGAGGCGCTGACAGAGCGCGAACGGACAATTGTTGGTGATGTGCTCGATGCGGTGAAAGGACAGCGACAATGAAACTTTTAACCTTGGAGTTGTCGGGTATTGGTCCTTTTGCGCAGCGCCAATACATCGACTTTGAGCGTTTCACTGATTCGGGTCTTTTCCTTCTGCGAGGATCAACTGGCTCAGGAAAGACGACCTTGATCGATGCGATTGTTTTCGCGCTCTATGGGGATGTGGCAAGTGGCAGCGAGGGAGCAAAATACCGTTTGCGCTCGTCATATTGCGGCCCCAACGACCCATCTTTTGTCATCCTTGTCTTTGAAGTGTCCTCGGGCATCTACCGAGTTCGCAGAACGCCAAAGTATGTGAAAGAAGGACGGAGCACTCCGGTCAATCCGACTCTGATTCTCGAGCGCGTCGTGCGCGATTCGGATGATCCATCAGGCTTTTCAACGGTTGAGCCCTTGAGCCGCTCAATCATGGATGCTCAAACGATGATGACCACCTTCATCGGACTCACGAAAGACCAATTCCTACAAACCGTCGTTCTTCCTCAGGGGCAATTTGCTCGTTTTTTGACGGCGAAATCCATCGAACGCGAAGAGATTCTTCGTGACATTTTCGGAACCCAGTTTTTTCAAAGCCTCCAAGATGCCTTCCGTGAACAGGCGAAAGAAGCACATGACTCAATCGCTCAGGCCAGGCAACACGCACGTTCCGCAGTGGATTCTTTGCTCGACGATATTTCTCATTCTCATCTTGGCGAGCAATGGACGTTCACGCCTCGCGCACTTACGGATTCTCTTGACACCTTCACGGCAGGGCCGTCTCTCAATACGGAGTTTTCTGATTTTCGCCTTCGCTTGGATACTCAGCTTGAAGAGGATTTGCAACAGGCAGACGCTGCTCGCCTCTTACAAAAAGAGATCTCTCGCCAGCTCAGCGCGGAACTGACGAAGGCACGCGACCTCAATGAGCGTCTCACTGAACGCGCACAGCTTCTTGGCCACCTTGATCAGCTGCTTGAGCGCGCTCAGGAAATTGATGCTGTGCGCGGCGCCGTCGCAGAGCTTCGTCTTCTCCAGCCACTCGAACTTCCGCTACGTCAATATGATTCGGTTCGTGAAGCGCACGAACAAGCCTTCGACGCGCTCGCTGAGTGCTTTGCGCCCCTGCAGGATACCCCCGAGGATCTTCAGCTTGATGAGATCCAATCTTTCCTTGATGAACAGGAAAAATCTCTCCAGGGGCAACGCGAGTCCTTGACAAGCGCGTTGCAAGTAGAAGCTCAACTGACGCGCCTTCGTGCTGAGCAGGAAGAGTGCGTGACCCAGTGTGAACAATGCACAAAGACTGTTAAGGACGCTGATTTCCAGATTCAAGCCGTGCAGGTTCAAGGTGCGCAGCTCCGCGACAAACTAGAAGTTGCACGCGCTGCGGCTTCCACACTTCACGACCTTGAAGCCAGCCGTAATCAGCTTTCCACGCGTCTCGACGCTGCAGAGCGGGCAGATCATCTCCGCGAGCAGCTCGTTCATCTTGAAGATGATATTCAGGAAGCGACCTTGCGTGCCCGCAGGTGCGGAGAGCAATCACATGCTGCGCGAGAGCTATGGCTCCGCGAAACCGCCGCTTCGCTTGCGTCTACCCTGCGGGAAGAAGACGCGTGTCCTGTCTGCGGTTCTACGGCCCATCCCCAGCCCGCTCGTTTCGAGGGGGAAGAGAGCATGAGTCGCGAGCAACTTGAGGCTCTTGAGAAGGCCACAACGGTTGCCGACAAACGGCTCCACGAACTTACTACTCAGCACTCGACCTGCTCGGCTCAGATTGCAGCGCTGGATGAACAAGCTCAAGGTGATAGTGCTTCTGTGAAAGCCCAGCTCAACGCGCTCACGACACGGATCACGGCTCAACGTTCACTTGCGGATTCAGAGCAGTCCATTCAAGAGTCCCTTGCCGAATGTCAGGAGAACGAAAAGAACCTGATCGCCGCCAAGGCCTCCCAGACGCAGAGACTCTCGCATTTGCGCCAAGAAAGCGCGGATTTTCTCCTGCGTATCGATCAAGAAACAAACGCGTTTGCTCAGCTTATGCGAGGCCACACCTCACTCGAAGAGTGGACTTCTTCCCTCGAGGAAAACACTGAGGCGCATCAGCGCTCTCGTGAAGTGCTTCGGCGATATCAAGAGGCAGAACAGCGCTTGAGAGAAACTCAAGACTTCCTACTAGGAGCGCTCGAAGATGCAGGGCTAAGTCCGGATTCCAGCGGTATCGAACTCTTACGTAGCAAACTCCCCAACTTGTCCAAGCTGAGCGCAAATACCGCAATCCTTCAGGAGTACGATCAGGATCTATTTGCGACCCGACAATCCCTTGAATCCGAGCGACTACACGGCCTTGAAGGACAATCTCCACGTGATTGTCAGGCTATTGCGTCCTCACTTGAGGAAGCAGAAAATGCTCTCCTTACTGCAACAGATCACGTCGCCTCGATTCAGGCACATCGTCAGGGAATCCAACGTTCACTCAGTAATGTGGAAAACGCTTTTTCAATTTTGACTTCTGCTTGTGAAAGCGGATACCCCAAGCAACGCCTCGCAGAACTAGCAAGTGGGACTGGCCCCAGCCTTCACCAGGTCCCCTTGAGTTCATGGATTCTCATGTCTCGTTTTGAAGAACTCATCGCCGCAGCGAATCCACGCCTGGCTGAAATATCGCATGGGCGATACGAACTCCGCCGAAGCGATACAGACGCGACCCGTTCACGCAAGAACGGCCTTGGGCTGTCTATCCTCGATCATGAGTCTGAAGAAGAACGAAACCCGTCCACGCTCTCGGGTGGAGAAACTTTCTATGTCTCTCTTGCCCTTGCATTGGGACTTGCAGACGTCGTCATGGCTGAAAGCGGCGGAATTACTCTCTCAAGTATGTTCATCGACGAAGGATTCGGCTCCCTGGACTTGGATACCCTCGACATCGTCATGTCCCAGCTTCTTGCGCTTCGCGAGAGTGATCGTTGTATCGGTGTGATCAGTCATGTCGACGAAATGGCCAGACAGATTCCTGATCAGATAGAGGTGAGGTGGCGCGAAGGCGAAGGATCAACGCTCTCTATCCGAGCTTCCTAGTCGCGCGTTGCTCAAAGTTGACGCCGTAATGCCAGTGCTCGCTTACGCCTTTGCGTTCATTGACTCCAACACGCGCACCAGCAGTTCGCGTTCTTCGGGCGCGTACCACTCCAAGCTCTCTTCCCACAGCTGCGCGACGGCCTCGTCAGCGTCTTCTTGTGTCTGAGCTTGAAGAACCTTCCGCACAGAAGGAGCCGCATCTGGAGGATCAATAAAGTACGCGGCGATCGATTCACGATCGGGTGCGCACGGGGAGGTCTGAGCGACATCCCCATCGTATTCTTCCCAAGAAAGTCCCTCGATGTCAGCAGCGATAATGCATCTACTGGGAATACCCGAGTCTTCATCTCGAAGGAAGGCAAGTGAGTCTAGCGCGGCGAGTGTACGCGCATCGTCTTCAGCGACTTCTAAATCTTCACCGTGCAAACCTGCGTCGGGACGGACGCAATAGCCATTGCGGGGAGGAAAGTTTCCCTGCTCCAATTCGCTTGCCAAGAAGGGGTAATAGATGCGCATAGCACCAGTGTATGCACAATTTTGCGCCCTGTCCCTGATCCCGCTCCTGACGCACTCCTCACACAGTTAGCCACCAACTAGCACGGAGTAAAACAAACTGAATCAAAGCAAATTGACTTGAATGACATAAGGAGAATTAAATACACCTACATCAACCGTAAAGCACGGCACCTAATCGCTTTCGATCTGCACAAATAGCTCAAAACTAGGTGCTTTTGGCCCTGCAATTTCCCTATAAAAAATGGCAAAATAGAACCCATGAATCAACGATTCCTCACTCTCGCCGAGGTCGCCGAGACACTCAACATCACGCTTTCCGCGGCGCGCTCGCTGGTCAATTCCGGCGAGCTCCCCGCAATTCAATTGGGAGGAAAGCGTATGTGGCGTGTTGAAGAATCCGTCCTCGAAGAGTTTATCCAAGAACAATATGCAGAATCTCGTGCGCGCTTAAGCCACAGTGCCTAGACGCTCTTTCTCAATTCCAACAAGCGGGCAGAAACAACAGTTTCTGCCCGCCTTTTTATGCACTTTTCCGGGTTAATGCCCGAAATGTGTGTATGGGATGGGCGTGTCGTGGTTTGTGGGTTAATGCCCGGAAACTGTGCATGACGGACGGTTCTACGGTTTTAGCTCGCCCTCGACGGTTTTAGCTCACTCATTCCTGGTTTAGCTCACTCACCTACCGTCTTAAAACGGCAATAGACCCGGAATGAGTGAGCTAAACCAGGATTGTGAGGCAGAGGGAAGAGGAGGGAAGGGGAAGGGGAAGGGGGCGGTGCTTACCCGGCGGTGCTTACCCGGCAATCAAGAGCGCGCCCTGGTCGATACGCACACCAACTTTGCGCGAGCGACCGATAGCATCGCCATCGACTAAACCGTCATGCAAGGAAGTTTCGGGCATTAACCCACATTTCCTCAAGCAACGAGCGATTGTAGAGCATGTGAACACCCAAGTTGCAGCAATCCACAACACTATTTCTGAAAGTTTTCCCAACACTTACTGCACGTTTTCTCAATTTTAATCGACACTTATGCAGAAATTTTGATTCTTCTACCGGTTCAAGACGTTCACTCACGCCACTAAAGAACCGCAGACCACCCACAAAAAACAGACATGTATTCCATACTTCACACATTGATTCACCACTTCGATCTACCCCGATGAGGGGCAAAAAAGTCGATTGACACAACGCGTTCATGCGAGAAGACTCCGAATTAACGCCTCAATGACGAAGCGTCCCCCATCCCCACACGATATTCGAGGAGCATTTCCATGACACGAAGTTCGCGAGTAGTCGTCCCCCCAGCCGATCATATTTTCCGTATCAGTTGGGATCTCAACCGAGATACAACGCAAAGCATCCAGCAGAATATGAAAACCTACATGAGCGCAGAAAGCCCCTTGCTTCCCAGGAGGCCAGAGATCACAAATCTATGCCAGTGGTCGATCGGGTTGGCACGAGGAATTATGGAAGTTCTTTTACACATTCGCCCGTATCAGCAGCTCCAACGATGGCTGATACCGCCGCTGTACAAACGCCTTGTGACGATCGTTGAGAGGGATCGACGCGCTTTTCGACGCGAAGCATGCCATCCCGTGCAGTGGCATATCAGCCAGACCTCGCAAACAGTTGTCGAATCTTGTGTGATCGTTGCGCAAGGAGAAGGGCGCCACGTTGTGTCCATGCGACTCCAGACTTTCAAGAATCGCTGGATCGTCACCGCCTTGGATGTTCTCTAGAAAAACTGCCGATTAAACAGTGGCGGGGGGGGGCCCCCGCGTGCCCCCCCCCCCCCCACCCCCCGCCCCCCCCGGCGCATGACCCCGCAGTGGGGGGGTCACAGGGGGCCGCCGGCCGCGCTGCTCTCCCCC
>CAUTOM010000073.1:0-7205 GCA_963540435.1 uncultured Actinomyces sp. | reverse complement strand
AGAACTATAAGAGGCTTTTCTCGGGCTGGGCGGGTTCGCGCGCCATTGCTCTGCTTGGTGCGTTGATCGTTAATGCAGCGATCGCAATCGGAGTTTTCGTTCGTTCTGTTCCCTCTCCCCAGGCTTTCTTTGCAACCTACGACACCCCCTTCCATATGTCAGTGATCCGCTGGCTGATCGAGAGCGGAGATGGATCCTCACTTCATAGCGCAGCAGTTGACGGGACTGTCGGTTCGCACTTCTATCCCGCTTTATGGCACGGCTGGGTATCCATGGTGATTTCCGGCTTGGGAACCCCCATGACGGTTGCGATTAACGCGTCTTGCTTGGTGATTCTTCTGAGTGTGTGGCCACTATCTGCAGCCGTTTTGACGGATGTTCTCTTTGGCGAAAAGTTCAAGTCGGCCCCAGTGTTTGCACTGTTCGCATCCTCGCTCTTTGCTGCATATCCTTGGGGACTGCTTGCCTTCGGTGTGCTGTATTCGAATTTCTTCTCCTATGCGCTTGCACCGGCGTATCTGGCAGCATTCGTTGTGCTTCTTCGAGGCATTGTTTCTCGCGCAGTTAGAGGAGCTGAACTGTGCGGACTGATTCTGATTGCTATTGGTGGTTTTGCCTCTATCGCGTTGGCGCAGCCGAACTCAGTCTTCACGCTCGCAGTAATTCTCTTCCCGTATCTGATTGCCCTTGCTTTTGATCAGACACATCGCAGAAGCGGGAGCCTTCTCAAGGCGACTACTGTTTCTGTACTTTTGGTGCTACTTGCAGCGGCCGCTTGGTATGGCCTATATAAAGTACCTTTTATGCAGCGGACGGTTACTTGGCGTTGGGATTCTTTCGAGAGCCCTCTTCGGGCTTTCTTGTCAGTAATTATTCTTTCGACGAATACCTCTGTTCGCTATAACGGACAGCTCTTACTTGCATTGTGCGTTGTGATTGGCGTTGTGCTTGCAGTGAAGTACCGGCGCGCATGGTTGGTTATTTCCTACGCTTTTATCGCGTTCTTGTACGTTCTTTGCGCTGGTTTTGAAGGCGATTTCCGGAATATGGCGACGGGTTTTTGGTATCACGACTCTTATCGCCCCGCCGGTGCGATGTCAATCCTTGCGGTTCCGTTGATGGCGCTTGCACTCGCTTGGTGCTATGACAAACTATTCGCAAATCAGAAGGCTTCACTACGGCCGGCGGCCTTACTGCGCGGCGGCGCTTTCACTGTTGTTCTTGTTGTTATCGCTGCAGTTACTTTGACGGGTGGGAACATGAGGTGGCGCATTGATACGATGCAAGATGCCGCTGAAGACCGAGCAAGCCACTACACCTATTCCGATGAAATCGCCTTCATGGACGAGGCGCGCCAGATCACCGGAACTGAAGGAAAAGTCGCTAATGATCCCTTTGATGGATCGATGTTTGGATACGCAACCAGCGGATTGCCAGTTGTCTTCACTTCCATGCCGGGGAATTGGATAGGTCAGATGAAGCCGGATGCTCATGTCATCATCGATGACCTCTACAAGGTTTCCGAAGACCCGCAAGAAATTTGTCCCGTGATCCAACGGGAGAATATCCGCTATGCGATTGTTCTTGAGCGTCATCGACAGATTTTTGATGAGCACTCGCCTTGGAAAGGCATTCGAAACATAACCCCGGAAACACCCGGTTTTGAGCGTGTTCTGGAGCGCGGACCATACAGCCTTTACAAGATTACGGCTTGCGGACTTGGCTAAACGTCAACAAGGCGCCCGCGGTTTGACATAGATTTTATTGGCTTTTCTGTCATAGACTTTGCCCATAAATGCACACAATGAAGGAGTGTCGCGTGAAAGCGAAAACCGAAGCGGTTGCTGAAGGAACTGCAACCGAACAGCAATGGACTCCCATTCAACGCGTTGTGTTCCCCGGAGAGAGTGACACTTCGTTATGGCCGCTCTACGTCGACTGGGGCGTTGCTCCATCAAGTGCTGCACTCAGTGCTTCTCAGGGAGATCAGAACGTACTCACACTTCGGCAGTTTGAGATGCCGCGTGGAGTGGATGCGACTCGTACCTCCCTTCTGATCCCGGCACGTGAGCGTCTCTCGCTTGCGACTTACTTCAACGCTTTCCCTGCTTCTTATTGGCAGCGTTGGACAGATGTTCGTAACATCCGTCTAACTCTGAAGCTCTCAAAGAGGGCGGTTGTTGAGGTCATGCGTTCCTCAGCACGTGGTACCTTCACCCCTGTTGCAACGCGCGCAGGATCTGGTGAACTGAGCTTCGATATCCCGCTGAACCGTTTTGGTGATGGTGGCTGGATCTGGCCCGAAATCACTGCCCTCAAGGAAGACGTTGAGCTCGAATGGGGAACCTGGTCGGTACCTACGCGCGAAGGTGACCGTCATGCCAATGTGACCGTGGGTATCACCACCTACAACCTTCCCGAAGACTGCTTGACTCAGGCTGAGCGCTTCCAAGCAGAACCTGAGGTCCTTGATCACATTGCCGAGATTCTCATTGTCGATCAGGGCAATAAGAACGTGAAGGACTGTGAGCGTTACCCGCGTCTTCAAGAAGAACTGGGAAGCAAGCTCCGCGTCATCGAACAGGCGAACCTGGGCGGTTCCGGTGGCTTCTCTCGCGGCATGTACGAGATGCTCAAGAACCCCGATTCGGACTACGTCCTGCTACTTGACGATGATGCTGTGATCGAGCCTGAAGGCCTACTTCGCGCGCTTGCATTCGCAGAGCACACTTTGAAGCCAACCATTGTTGGCGGCCATATGTTCAATGCGAATGAACGCACCATTTTGCACTCGATGGGTGAAACGATCGATGCTCACAAGTTCTGGTGGGGAGCTGTCAACCCTGAACTTGCAACAGTTGACTTGGCTCAGCGCACGATCCGCAATGATCCTCGCTTGAACCGCCGCATTGATGTTGCCTACAACGGTTGGTGGATGTGCTTGATCCCCAAGCCTGTTGTTGCTGAGATCGGTCTGTCCCTGCCCTTCTTCATCAAGTGGGACGACTCCGAATACGGTCTGCGCGCAGCAGAACACGGATTCCCGACGGTCTCTCTTCCTGGTGCTGCTGTGTGGCACGTGCCGTGGACCGAGAAGGACGACGGTCTGGACTGGCAGGCTTACTTCCACCAGCGCAACCGTTGGGTTGCGGCGCTGCTGCACTCTCCCTACCCGCGCGGTGCATCCTTCCCGAAGACCTCGCTGGCCTCGGACGTGCGCGCGTTGCTCTCTCTGCAGTACTACAGCGCCGATCTGCGCCGCCAGGGGCTTAAGGACGTTTTGCTTGGCCCTGGCCATCTGCACCCTTCGATGCACACCCGAGCTGCAGAGGCGCGCGCAAAGGCAAAGGAATACACTGACGCCCGCCTGATGACTGAGGCCGCAGACTTCCCTGCAGTACACCGTAAGAAGCCTGCTCCGGTCGGTACCAAGCCGGATTCACGTGCCCAGTTCATGTCAAAGGCAATCGCTGGTATCACCAAGCAGTTCCTGCCTGAAGGCGAACACCGTGAGGATCGTGTTGAGGATGTTCTCTCCAGCACGGATGCTCGTTGGTGGAGGCTTGCAAACCTGAACTCTGCTCTGGTGTCGAACGCGGAAGGCTCCGGTGCATGGCGCTACCAGCGCGATGCCAAACACTACCGTCGCGCCTTGGCTGAGAGTATTGCGCTCCATGCGGAACTCATTCGCCGTTGGGCTTCGCTGAGCCGTGAGTACCGGGAAGCTCTTCCCGAACTGGTCTCAGTTCAGGCATGGGAAAAGACCTTCGGGATCGCCTGATTTCTAACCGTTTTGAATAGGCTGTCGGGGATGTGGGAATTGCATCCCCGACAGCCTATTTATTTTGTCTAGCTCTGATGAGAGGAAAACAACGAGCGAAGAGTCTCGAGCCAATGATCGGGAAGAGCAACTTTTAGGCACTGACAGTTTTCGAGGATACTAATTGCCTCATTGGTGCAGTAGAACAGAACCACGCTGGTAAACAGTAAGCCACTGTTTCCAGCGATCAACCAATCAATCAGTTTCATGAGCGCGATGATGAGGCAGATGGTGATCTTTTTGAAGATGCCAATACGGCCGCTTTTTGAGCTCAAGGAATGTTGGCTCCAGGCCGCCATAGTTCCAGTAATGTAGTCAGTGACCATAAGTGCGATAAATACAATCGTGAGGCTTGTCCCTTGATCGACTGTGAATTCAAGGGCTTCAACCAGCTTGTTCATGGTAATTCACCTTGAGATAGGAAAGAAAACGCTGACAGGCTTGTTCTCTGTAGCGGTAAGCACTGCTTCTCTCAACACAGAGATAGTCACAGACGTCTTCCATTGCAGCGCTACGTGATTCGTGTTGTTTCACGTAGAGAATAGTGAGAACTGCACGGTCTGAGGGGCTTAGGCTCTGCCAGGCAGGTGTTACCCATTCGTTGTAAAAGCTTGCAATCTTTAGTTGGTGTCTTCTGGTATTGAGAATTTCGGCATTGTTGATGTGGCTGAGAAAAGAACGGATCTCGTCAAGATCGCACGTTGGTGCGGCAAGTACCTTTCTCGCGAATTCGTATTGCTCGAGAACATCTTTGATTGTCGCTTCCATAGCGGCAATGTGCTCCTTTGGGTGATGGGATATTACCGAGGAAATCATCTAAGAGAGGCAGCTTGCGGCATTCGCATTCTGGGAAAATGGAATGCCACAAGCTGAAGCCTGAGTGTTTCAGGCGTTACTTCTTACTGAGAAGTTCCTCAATTCGATCCAAGCGTTCGTAAATACGCTCGAAATTTGTTCGGTTCCAAGCTGCTTCATTGCTCAAATCAGTGCGGATTCCGCTGTCCTGTCCAGCGTGGTCGCGGACCAAAATTCCGCCTCCGCACATAATGGCTTTCACTTCATCTCCGGTCATGTTGTCAAATCCTTCCAAGTAGTCTGTGTAACGCAGGTAGCATTTCCACGGTCGGTTGTAGTAGTTGGTGACATGAGTTTCATGTCCAGTCTGGTCACCGGGGGTCCCTCCAGTGAGTCCTCCAAATTCGTTGAGTGACGCCTCAGCTAGCTTTCCGCCGCCAAGGTAGACAGCGACATGAGTCCCGTCGTTGAGCAGGAGATCGCCTGCTTGTGGATTGCCATTTACAGGCATTCTTCGCCAGCCTCGGGGGACTAGTTGGTCGCTGAGATTGGTTGTGCAGTCTGCGTTTCCAGTGTCGAAACCAGCTTCTTGTAAGCAATGAATGACCAATGCTGAACAGTCAGTTTCTCCGCCTGGGTAGATGTTCCACCGTTGTGGTCCCTGGCTGTATCCAAGACTCACTTCTTCACACCAGTAGCGCATGCGTTCAATCAACTTTGAAATTGAAGGCATGTATTCCTCCTTTCAGATGTATTGGGTTTTGCTTTATCGGCCGACATCAGAAAGATTAGGAAAGAGAGGACTAAGAGACATCCGACTTTTATTCGCCATGTCAATAGACGCAACTCATTTTGTGCGCTTTTATGTAAAACAGACTTGCCGGGAGTGCTATCTCGCTAAATTGCAGTGATCTTCGCTAGGCTATACGCATGAGTGCAGGCTCTGCCTGCGACCCCCGATGTCGGAGAAAAGGAATTCAAGGTGCGTATCGCAGCAATCGTCCCGTGCTACAACGAAGAAGCCGCAGTTGGCACAGTTGTCACGGACCTGAAGAATGCAGTTCCCGGAATTGAAGTCTACGTGTACGACAACAACTCTTCGGATCGCACCGCTGAAGTTGCAGCAGCAGCCGGTGCAATCGTCCGCAAGGAAACTCGTAAGGGCAAGGGCAATGTTGTGCGTCGCGCATTCGCAGACATTGATGCCGACGTTTACGTGATGATCGACGGCGACGACACCTACGATGCTTCGGCAGCACCCGAAATGATCGACCTTTTGGTGCGTGAAAACCTTGATCACGTACTGGGCTGCCGCGTTGACGATAAGGATAACTCTGCATACCGCCCCGGCCACGCTCAGGGCAATAAGATGTTCAACTCCCTAGTTGGCTTCCTCTTCGGTGACACTGTTACCGATATGCTCTCCGGTTACCGTGTTTTCTCTCGCCGTTTCGTCAAGTCTTTCCCGGCGCTTTCTCGTGAGTTCGAGATCGAAACCGAACTCACGGTTCACTCGATGGCACTGCGCGTTCCTCAGGCCGAGTACGGCGTCGGCTTCAAGGATCGCCCCGCCGGCTCAGAATCCAAGCTGCGTACCTTCCACGATGGTTTCCGTATTCTCGGGCTGATTGGCCGTTTGGTTGCGCACGAGCGTCCCATGGCGTTCTACGGGATCTTCTCTGCAATCTTCATGCTCCTAGCCCTGTGCTTCGGAGCCCCGGTTATCTGGCATTTCATCCAGGTTGGTAATGTTCCGAGGCTCCCCAGCGCTGTACTGGCATCCTCGCTGGTGATCGTCGGTGTCTTGTCCTTCATGGTCGGGCTTCTTCAATCCGGTAACTTGAAGACCCGCCGCGAAGCCATGCGCTTGGCCTACCTGCGCTACTCCTCGGTGCTCCCGAACTGATAGGCGATAGCGCATCAATGAACGTCTTTCAAAAGGCGTGGAAGCGTCTTCTTGAAGCAGGTTCCTTCTACCGTTACCTCTTGGTGGGTGTTGGAACCTCGCTTCTGGACTTTTCACTCTTCTCGCTGCTCTCGGTGGGCTTCGATCTGCCGGTGGTCCCCTCGAATATCACCTCAACGATCATCACTGTGTGCGTGAGCTACTGGATTAACCAGCACTTCGTCTTCCAAGCAAAAGGTTTTTCCTGGGCCTCGTTCTTCTCTTTTGCGGGATTAACGCTCTTCACGGGAATGGTCCTCCAATCTGCCATCATCTGGGCGATTGTTCACGGTCTTCCCGCACTCGGCTTGGGAGTTTCGCTGTCCTTGCTCAAACCTGCCGCAAAAATCGTTGCGATGGGCACCGGAGCAGTGTGTAACTATTTGGGATATAGGTTCATTTTTACCCGTAAGAAGTAGATATACTTCCTTCCAACACATCCACACAATGCTGTTGGAGGTCCCAAAATGCGCAATCCCATCATCAAAGTTTCTGCCGTCGCCCTTATTGGCCTGCTCAGCCTTTCTCTGACTTCCTGCAGGACGCACGGGAACGCAGATGCACAGAGCTCTCCAGCGGCCTCGGCAAGCGAAAGTGGAGCGCAGGGGAGCGTGCAGAGCGAAGCTTCCCCAAGCGTCTCTAACA
>CAUTOM010000072.1:0-7541 GCA_963540435.1 uncultured Actinomyces sp. | reverse complement strand
GGTGCGGCCTCGACAGTGTGCGTGCCGCGGGAAACCACGTAGGGGAGTTGCTTGTCGCGCTCTCCCTGGCCCTGGGGATCCTTGAGGTCGGCGGCAGTGAGAACTCCCGAGGTTACTCCCATCGTTCCTTTGAAACCAGAGGCGCTCACGGCCTGATCAAGAAAATGCTCGAGGTCGACGCCCGAGACGAGCAAGACTTTCGCCGACGCAAGTGCTTGCAGTTGCTGGGGAGTCATTTCGTGCTCGTGTGCCGAGGCGTTGGGGGCAAGCAGGCACGTGAGCTGTACTTTTGCGCTGGCTTGCTCGGTGGGGGCACCGATATGGGATTGCGTTCCCGAGGCATCAGTTTTATCGAGCGATATGGAGTTTTGAGCCGAGGGCTGCTGCGCAATTTGGGTGACGTAGTCGCAGATCTGGGTGGTGCTTGCAACCAAGGTGAGTGAGGGGGCGTCTGACTGTGAAGACGCAGTTGAGCACGAGGCGAGAGAAGTTGCGCCAAGTAGGCAGACCGCTGCGGCGGCTAGAAAGGAACGCGAGTAAGCGGTGGACATTGAAGTTCCTCTTCATTGGGGTGATGTCTACTTATATGTTTATCAAAGTTCGTACGACCGAACTTTGATAAAGGTTATCGCAATTTGTGGAACTTAGGTAGGCCTTTGTTCCCGAGGAAGCATCGCGCTTGTGGTTCATAAAGCACTCAGGACGCACTATGCGTGTCATTTTTGGGCGCGATCTTGCCAAATTGGCGCTGTGGGGTAAGGTTGATCCAAATTCGCCGGGCACGCGTGGCCCCCGGACTCGCAGAAGGACTGAAGATGGATACGCTCAACGATTTGCCACTGCGCCAACTCGACCCTGAAATTCAAGCGGTTCTGGATCAGGAACTGGAACGCCAGCAGAGCACGCTTGAAATGATTGCCTCGGAAAACTTTGTTCCGCGTGCGGTTCTTGAAGCGCAGGGATCTGTCCTGACCAACAAGTACGCCGAGGGTTACCCCGGCCGTCGCTACTACGGCGGATGCGAGTTCGTCGATGTTGCGGAATCTCTTGCAATTTCGCGCGCGAAGGAAGTATTCACCGGCGCGGACTACGTCAACGTCCAGCCTCACTCGGGTGCGCAGGCGAACGCGGCCGCTCTCATGGCAATGGCAAATGTTGGCGATACTCTGCTAGGTCTGTCCCTGGCGCACGGAGGACACCTCACTCACGGCATGCGTATCAACTTCTCGGGTAAGAACTACCACGCTGTTGGTTACGAGGTTGATCCGCAAACCATGCGCATTGAGCCTGAACAGGTTCGCGAGGCCGCGCTTCGTGAGCATCCCCGCGTGCTGATCGCGGGATGGTCGGCCTACCCTCGTCACCTCGACTTTGCTGCGTTCCGCGAAATTGCAGACGAGGTTGGTGCGGCGCTGTGGGTCGACATGGCGCACTTCGCTGGCTTGGTCGCTGCAGGCTTGCATCCCTCCCCGGTTCCTCATGCCGATATCGTCACCACGACCGTCCACAAGACTTTGGGCGGGCCTCGTTCGGGAATGATTCTGTCCTCGCGCGGTGAACAGTGGGGCAAGAAGCTTGACAGTGCGGTCTTCCCCGGTCAGCAGGGTGGTCCGCTAATGCACGTCGTTGCTGCGAAGGCGATTTCCATGAAGGTTGCTCAGACCGAGGAATTCAAGGATCGTCAGCAGCGAACTCTTGACGGTGCACAGGCAATTGCCCAGCGCCTCTTGGCCCCCGATGCGCAAGCTGCGGGAATTCGCCTTGTCACGGGTGGTACCGATGTGCACCTCGTCTTGGTGGACTTGGTGAACTCCTCCTTGGACGGCCAGCAGGCAGAAGATCTACTCCACGAGGTTGGCATCACGGTCAATCGCAATGCGGTGCCTTTCGACCCGCGTCCCCCAAGGGTGACCTCGGGTCTGCGCATTGGAACCCCTGCGCTTGCAACGCGCGGTTTCAGCGTTGCTGATTTCGAAGAGGTCGGCGACATTATCGCGACCGCTCTCATTCAGGGCACAAGCGGAAGTGTCGATGTCGATGGATTGCGTGCACGCGTGCGCGCTCTGACCGACGCTCACCCCTTGTACGCGGGGCTTAACCAATGAGAGCTCCGTGGGAAGGTGATGCTCGCGTTCTGGACGGCACAGCGTGTGCAGCTCAGATCAAAGATGAGCTTCGAGGCCGAGTCCAGGCCTTGCGCGAGCGGGGAGTAGTCCCTGGCCTTGGTACCGTCTTGGTAGGGGAAGATCCCGGTTCGCTCGCCTACGTGGCCGGTAAACATCGTGACTGCGCGGAAGTGGGGATTGAATCAATCCGCGTCGATTTGCCTGCCGAGGCTTCGCAGGAGGAAATCCTTGCGGCGATTGAAAGGCTGAACGCTGATCCCGCTTGCACGGGTTTCATTGTTCAGCTGCCACTTCCTCGCGGCGTTGATACCAATCGGATTCTCGAGGCGATCGATCCGGATAAGGATGCCGATGGCCTGCATCCGACAAATCTTGGCCGCCTCGTGTTGCGTGGGAGTGAAGCTATTTCCTCGCCTCTGCCGTGTACGCCGCGCGCTGTCATCGAGTTGATCGAGCGCAATGGGATCGATCTTAACGGCGCGGATGTGTGCGTTGTTGGGCGAGGCGTTACGGTTGGGCGATCAATCGGGCTTTTGCTCACGCGCAAGGATGTCAATGCCACGGTGACTATCTGCCATACGGGAACGCAGGATCTGGCAGCGCACACGCGGGTGGCGGATATCGTTGTCGCCGCGACGGGTTATGCGGGCTTAATTACTGCGGATATGGTCCGTCCCGGAGCTGTTGTTCTTGACGTTGGCGTCTCTCGCGTGGTTGACCCAAACACTGGGAAAGCGCGTCTGATGGGAGATGTGGCTGATGGCGTTGATCGCGTTGCTGCTTGGCTGTCCCCTAATCCTGGGGGAGTGGGGCCGATGACGCGCGCGCTCCTTCTGATGAATGTTGTCGAGGCCGCGGAGCGCTGCGTGAAAGGCTGAGTATTCGTTTCGTTGATCTCTCCACACTGAAAGCCTGGGTTGTCCCCCAGGCTTTCAGTGTGTTCTGTATCACATGTGACGAATATTTCAGGAATATATTCTTTTGTTTACTTATCGGACAAATTCGGTTGGCCTAGTCTGGTCGATGCATTCCGCAAGAATAGGGGACTTTTGTCCGCATATTTATGCAGCCTGAGCATTTTCACAGCTTTGCACAAGTGATTTTTCTGGAATGAAGTGGTACGCTTGTGCCATCTCCAGGTGATCTAACTCATGATGCGAAGAAGCAGAAGAGGACCACAAGAAATGCAACCAAGTGTAACTTCCGAGATCGGGCGCCTCCGCCAGGTGATCATTCATCGCCCCGGACGTGAAATGCTGCGCCTGACCCCATCGAATATGGAACATCTCCTTTTCGATGACATGCTTTGGCTTGAACACGCTCAAGCAGAGCACGACGACTTCGCGAACTCCCTGCGTACTCAGGGAACAGAGGTTCTCTACTTCCAAGATCTGCTGGCCGAAGCAATGGATATTCCGGCGGCTCGCCAGCACGTTCTGACCTCCGTCTTCACCGAAGAGAGCCACGGCGTTGCGATCGCTGAAGCGATGCGTGCCTACGGAGAGTCCCTTACGGGAGCTCAGCTTGCAGAACTTATGGTCGCAGGCCTGACCAAGGAAGAATTCGCCGAACTCAACCTCGGCCCCATCTCTTCCGTGATCTACGACGCAATGGGCCCAACTTCCTTCGTCGTTGCCCCTCTGCCTAATCACCTCTTCACTCGCGACACCTCCTGTTGGGTTTACGACGGCGTTGCAATCAACTCGATGCGCAAGGAAGCGCGTCGCCGCGAGACCATTAACTACGAAGCGATCTACAACTACCTCCCGCGTTTCCAGGACCCCTCGATCAAGAAGTGGTGCAATGGCAACGAGGCAGGTCCGGCAACCGTTGAAGGCGGAGACGTCCTGGTTATCGGAAATGGTGCTGTGCTGGTCGGCATGAGCGAACGCACCACCCCTGCCGGAGTTGAGCGCATGGCTCGCCGTCTCTTCGGCAACAGCGAGGTCACGCAGGTTATCGCCTTGGATATGGCGAAGGAACGTGCGCAGATGCACCTCGATACCGTCATGACCCAGGCTGACTTTGGAGTCTTCACCAAGTACGCAGGTATGGGAATGGTTGAATCCATGACCCTGACCTCCGACGGTGAAGGTGGTATTAAGGTCGCAGCCCACGATCCTCAGGACATGCACAAGGTCATCGCACACGCCCTCGGCTTGGATGATATCAAGGTCCTGACTCCTCCGATGGATGCCCTCGCAGCAGAACGCGAACAGTGGAACGACGGCTCCAACGTCCTCGCTGGCGCCCCCGGCGTTGTCTACGCCTACGAGCGCAACATCACCACCAACGACTTCTTGACCGAACACGGCATCACAGTGATCACTGTCCCAGGCGATGAGCTTGGCCGAGGCCGTGGTGGCCCGCGCTGCATGTCGTGCCCGGTCGTGCGTGAAGCGGTCTGAGCGGCCTGCCCTCCACGCGGAAGAAACAACAAAACTCTCTGAAAGGAAACAACAATGGAGTTCCCCCTGCACGGACGTCACTTCTTGAAGGAAACCGACTTCACCGTTGAAGAGTGGCTCTACCTTCTCGATCTGGCAGCCGAACTGAAGGCCGCAAAGAAGGCCGGCCGCGAGGTTAAGTACCTCGTCGACAAGAACATCGCACTGATCTTTGAAAAGACCTCGACCCGTACCCGTTGCTCCTTCGAGGTCGCGGCATACGACCAGGGCGCACACGTTACCTACTTGGATCCCTCCGGCTCCCAGATGGGCCACAAGGAATCCGTCGCCGACACTGCTCGCGTTCTCGGCCGCTTCTACGACGGCATTGAGTTCCGTGGCTCTAAGCAGGCACACGTTGACGAGCTCGCCGCTCTGTCCGGTGTTCCGGTGTGGAACGGTCTGACCGATGACTGGCACCCCACCCAGATGCTCGCTGACCAGCTGACCATGCTCGAGGCCTCCGGCAAGAAGCCGAACGAAATCAGCATTGCTTACGTGGGCGACGCCCGCAACAACGTCGGCAACTCGATCCTCATTTCCTGCGCCATGATCGGCATGGATGTCCGCATGGTTGCCCCCAAGGAACTCTTCAACGCTCCCGAGGTCGTTGCGGCTGCTGAAGAACTCGCAGCAAAGTCCGGTGGCAAGGTCCTCGTCACCGACAATATCGAAGAGGGCGTCAAGGGTGCAGACTTCATCTACACCGACATCTGGTTGTCGATGGGCGAAAGCAAGGAAAAGTGGGATGAGCGCATCGCACTGCTCCGTCCCTTCCAGGTCAACGCAGAGCTCATGGCAGCAACCGGAAACCCGGATGTCAAGTTCCTGCACTGCCTGCCGTCCTTCCACGACATCAACACCACCGTTGGCCAGGACATCTTCGAGAAGACCGGCATGGGCAACGGCCTGGAAGTGACCAACGACGTGTTCGAGTCTCCCGCTTCGATCGTCTTCGATCAGGCTGAGAACCGCATGCACACCATCAAGGCCGTCATGGTCGCCACCCTCGGAGAAGAAAAGTAACATGCGCATCGTAGTTGCACTGGGCGGTAACGCTCTTCTCAAGCGCGGCGAAAAGCCGGATGCTCGCAACCAGATTGAAAACGTCAACCTGGCAGCAGAGCAGCTCGCCAAGCTCGCAAAGGACCACGAACTGGTCATCACCCACGGTAATGGTCCGCAGGTTGGTGTTCTGGCACTGGAATCCGCATCCGATACCCGTCTGTCCGAGCCCTACCCCTTCGATACGCTGGGTGCAGAAACTCAGGGCATGATCGGCTACTGGCTCCAGCAGGGTGTTAAGAATGCTCTCCCCAGCGCCAACGTCATGGCTTTGATCAACCAGACTCTGGTTCTGGCCGACGATCCCGCCTTCGCAAACCCCACCAAGTTCATTGGCGAGGTTTACTCGAAGGAAGAAGCTGAGAAGCTTGCCGCAGAGCGCGATTGGGTTGTCAAGGCAGACGGCGAATACTTCCGCCGCGTCGTGGGTTCGCCCAAGCCGCAGCGCGTCATTGAGACCCCGCTTATCAAGGTCCTCCTTGATGCCGGCGCCACTGTGATCTGTGGCGGTGGCGGCGGCGTTCCGGTCGTCCGCAATGGCGAAGGCAAGCTCGAAGGCGTCGAGGCTGTTATCGACAAGGATCTGACGGCAGCTGTCATGGCAGACTCCCTCGAAGCGGATATGCTGATCATCCTGACCGACGTTGACGGTGCACAGCTTGACTACGGCACCCCCAACGCCCGTCGCATTGATCGCGCAACCCCGGCCGAAATGCGTGGATATGGATTCCCCGCTGGTTCAATGGGCCCGAAGGTCGAGGCCGTGTGTCGCTTCGTCGAACTGACCGGCGGCGTCGCTGCAATCGGTCGCCTCGAGGATGCCACGAAGATCATCGCCGGTGAAGCCGGCACGATCGTGACGCCCGACGGAACCTACAACGCCTGAAAAGGCTCAATAGCACTTCCGCTTCCCCCTCACGCTCCACACACCTCCCGAGGGGGAAGCGGACCCAAGGGCCACAGTGCCCAAGGGAACCAAGCTTCTTCGGGGAACCGAAGAAGGGCGGGAAAACCCGCCCACTTGGAGATCGTCAACTTCGGTTGGCAACTGTTTCGAGAGCGGTTTTCTCCGCCATCCCTCAAAGAAATTTGAGGAAAAATTACTAATACACTCACAAGGGAGTGAACACAATGACGAAGATCGTCAATTCGTGGAACGATTTCGATCCGCTGAAGCATGTTATCGTTGGTCGCGCGGACTTCTCCGTAATTCCGCCCGAAGAGCCCGCCACCTCCGAGAAGGTGCCGATCGACTCCGAGATGCGCGGCATGTGGGGACCCCGTCCCACCGCCACCGTTGAGGCAGCTAACGAGCAGCTTGACAACTACGTCAAGATCCTCGAAGGCCTCGGCGTCAAGGTTGACCGCCCGACCCCCCTGCAGTGGAACCAGGAGATCAAGACTCCCGACTTCCGCACCGAGTCCGGCATGACCCAGATGCCTCCTCGTGACATCCTGCTCACGATGGGCAACGAGATCATCTCCGCAGCAAACTCCTTCCGCTGCCGCTACTTCGAGTACCTGGCCTACTGGCCGCTCATGAACGAGTACTTCGAGGAGGACCCCGAGTTCCTCTGGACCCAGGCTCCTCGTCCTCGTCTGACCGACAAGTCCTACAAGCACAACTACTACGATGAGCGCATCACCCTCGAGGAGCGCCTCGTTCGTACCGCTAACAAGGACTTCGTGACCACTGAAGTTGAGCCCATGTGGGACGCAGCTGACGTCATGCGCGTCGGCAAGGACCTCTTCATCCAGCACGGCCTCACCACCAACCGTAAGGCCATGGAGTGGTTCAAGCGCTACTACCCCGATTTCCGTGTTCACGCTGTGAACTTCCCCGGTGATCCCTACCCGATCCACATCGACGCGACCTTCGTGCCGCTGCGTCCGGGCCTGATCA
>CAUTOM010000071.1:0-7606 GCA_963540435.1 uncultured Actinomyces sp. | reverse complement strand
GGCATAAAAACAAAAAACAAACACACTATCGAGTTCACAAACAACACCCCCACATCTCCCAACCAAACCCACCAAAACCAGCAGGAAAAGCCAAGAAAGAAGGCCACCACCACAACCACAAGGCCGCGGCGACAAGAGAAAAATCTACACACCCACCACCCCCCACGTCAAACCAAAACCACGTGAACCAGCACACAAAGCGGCAAAGTTGGCGCGGCCTCGTCAATCTGAATGAAGAAGAGAAGCGATTTTTCGGTGGAATAGCGCCAAATTATTCGCGTTAATCAACTAAAGCGGGACCTGCCTCACAAGGAAGCAGGTCCCGCAAAAGAACTATGCTAGGCGCGCTCGAATCAGTGAAGATCCATGTCTTCTTGAACCGGGATATTAATCGTCGGCAAATCATGAACCGCGTGGCGAACAGCCTTCGACACAGCACCCGGAACTGCCTCGTTAAAGACACCCGGAATGATGTAGTTCGGAGAGAGTTCTTCTTCAGAGATCACACCGGCAATTGCGTTTGCAGCAACGCGCAGCACCTCGGTCGTAATTTCCTTAACCTTCGCATCCAGCAGGCCGCGGAACAGACCCGGGAAGGCCAGAACGTTGTTGATCTGGTTGGGGTAGTCGCTACGGCCGGTTGCCACAATTGCTGCATACTGAGCGGCAGCGATGGGATCGACCTCGGGAGTCGGGTTCGCGAGGGCGAAAACGATTGCGCCGGGAGCCATCTTTGCAATATCCGAAGGCTCCAAAATGTTGCCGTGAGAGACGCCGATGAAGACATCAGCATCTGCAATGCCTTCCTTGAGCGAGCCGTGAACCATGCGCGGGTTGGTGTTTTGAGCCAGCCATGCACGCGAAGGGTGCATACCCTCAACGTCGTCTCCTGCCAGCGCACCCGTACGACCATAGCCAACGATGTCGCGCGCACCCTGTGCCAGCAGAAGCTTGATGATCGCAGATCCCGCAGCGCCCACACCGGAAACAACGATACGAACATCCTCAATCTTCTTGTTCACCAGCTTGAGGGCATTGATCAGCGCGGCCAGAACCACGATTGCGGTGCCGTGCTGGTCATCGTGGAAGACAGGAATATCGAGTTCGGCACGCAGCCGCTCTTCAATTTCGAAGCAGCGAGGTGCGGAGATATCTTCAAGGTTGATGCCGCCGTACGCGGGGGCAATCGCCTTCACAATAGAGATGATCTCTTCCGTGTCCTTCGTATCCAGGACAACCGGCCACGCATCAACGTCACCGAACTGCTTGAAGAGAACAGCCTTACCTTCCATAACGGGAAGAGCGGCCTCGGGGCCAATGTCACCCAGGCCCAAAACAGCAGTGCCATCAGAAACGACAGCAACTGAGTTCGCCTTCATGGTCAGCAGGTGAGCCTTTTCGGGCATGTCGTGAATCGCGGTGCACACGCGAGCAACACCCGGAGTGTATGCGCGAGACAGATCATCGCGGTTACGAAGCGGAACCTTAGGATGCACTTCAATCTTGCCACCGACGTGAGCCATGAAGGTCTGGTCTGCAACAGAGGAGGTATGCACACCTTCAAGACCATCCAGAACCTGGCGTACCTCGCGACGATGGTCAGAATCACGCATGTCGCAGGTGAGGTCAATGACGATGTGTCCACGATCAGAATCGGCGACGTCAAGGCCCTTGATCTGTGCGCCAGTAGAAGATACAGCATCCACGATCTGTGCGATCGAGAGAGTCGACTCATCAATCTCAAGGCGGTAGGACGCGGTGTATGACGGAGAAGTACGCATTGGTCACCTTTGCATTTCCGAATTTTACGGGGCGAGCCCACCGGGCTCTGACCTCATCGTAGCCGCGTAACTGCAGGGGTGCAGCGTTGTCCCACATTACGCAAAATTGACGCTACAACAAGGCATTTGACGCACAGGAATAGTCCACCACTCCCCCAGCATCCTCACATACGGAAAGGGCCCGGTCCTTCAGGACCGGGCCACGGGCGTGAACTCAAAACGAACTCAGGCGCCAACCATTTCCATAATGAGTTCGCGAACGCGTGCAGCATCGGCTTGACCGCGAGTTGCCTTCATAACAGCACCGACCAAAGCGCCAGCAGCTTGCACCTTGCCGCCCTTGATCTTCTCGACGACATCAGGGTTCGCATCCAGAGCTTCCTGAACTGCCGCTTTGAGCGCGCCTTCATCGGAGACAACTTCGAGGCCACGCGCAGCAACAACCTGCTCGGGATCACCTTCACCAGCAAGAACTCCTTCGAGGACTTGGCGAGCCAGTTTATCCGTCAGGCGACCACCATCAACGAGGGATTGAAGCTGGGCGATCTGAGCGGGAGTAACAGGCAATTCCTCCAGAGGAAGCTGATTGTCCTTGGCGTAGCGCGCCAATTCGCCCATCCACCACTTTCGAGCAGCATTAGGATCGGTTCCCGCCACAACCGTTGCCTCGATGAGCTCAAGCGCGCCGGCGTTGATCACGTCGCGCATTTCCTTATCGGCGAAGCCCCACTGCTCACGCAAGCGACGCCTCTTAGCAACGGGAAGCTCGGGAAGGCCTGCACGCAGAGATTCGACCCATTCCTCAGAGGGAACGACCGGGACAAGGTCCGGCTCGGGGAAGTAACGGTAATCTTCTGCATCGGACTTTTCACGACCCGAGGAAGTAGAACCGTCTTCTTCGTGGAAGTGACGGGTTTCCTGCAGAACACTTCCGCCTTCGCTCAGGATCTGAGCCTGACGCTGGATCTCATAGCGAACCGCGTTTGCAATGCCCCTGAAGGAGTTGACGTTCTTCGTTTCGGTGCGGGTTCCCAAAGGAGAGGTCGGAGTGGGTCGCAATGAAACGTTGATGTCTGCTCGCACGTTTCCGCGTTCCATACGCGCCTCAGACACTCCCAAAGTACGGAAGATATCACGCAGCGCCTGGACGTAAGCGGCGGCAACTTCGGGGGCTCGTTTACCTGCACCCTCGATGGGGCGCGTCACGATCTCAACCAAGGGAACGCCCGCACGGTTGTAGTCGACTAGCGAGTGGTCCGCACCCTGAATTCGTCCGTCAGCACCACCGATGTGGGTGTTCTTGCCGGCGTCCTCTTCCATGTGTGCGCGCTCAATCTGAACGCGGAACATCGTTCCGTCTTCCAACTCGACGTCAACATAACCGTCATAAGCGATGGGCTCGTCTGACTGTGAGGTCTGGAAAGCCTTCGTGAGGTCCGGGTAGAAGTAGTTCTTACGCGCAAAGCGGCAGCTCTTCGCGATCGAGCAGTTCAGTGCCAGACCAATCTTGATGGCGTACTCCACTGCCTTGTGATTAACCACGGGCAGAGAGCCGGGCAATCCCAAGGACACAGGCGTCACGTAGGTATTCGGGTCCCCACCAAAGGCGTTGGGAGCAGAATCGAACATCTTTGTGGCAGTACCCAATTCAACGTGTACTTCGATTCCGAGAACCGGATCGAAGGAAGCTGTTGCTTCCTGGTAGTCCATCAGTTCACTCATCACTTTTCCTCCCACTGCGCTGCCGGGCAGTTGCCCGCAATATCGCCGCTAAGCTGCTCAACCAAGCTTGCGACCTCGTACATCTTCAGGTCGTGGTGAGCCGGGGCGAGAATCTGGAATCCGACGGGAAGCCCCTCAGAGCTCACCGCATTGGGAACGTTCATTGCGGGGATTCCTGCAAGGTTCGCAGGAATCGTCGCAATGTCGTTGAGGTACATCGCCATGGGATCATCCATCTTTTCCCCGAAACGGAAGGCCGTCGTCGGGCAAGTGGGCGATACCAGAACGTCGACCTCATCGAAGACACGAGCAAAGTCTCGCTGGATGAGGGTTCGAACCTTCTGCGCATTTCCGTAGTAGGCATCGAAGAAGCCTGCGGACAAAACGTGAGTACCCAAAATAATGCGGCGCTTCACTTCGTCGCCAAAACCAGCCTCGCGGGTCGCAGCCATCACGCGTTCAGCAGTGACGGGGCCCTCGCTGGGCTCGACGCGGATGCCATAGCGCATTCCATCAAAACGCGCGAGGTTCGAGGAAACCTCAGCGGGCATGATCAAGTAGTAGGCAGCAAGCGCATATTCAAAACTCGGGCACGAAACCTCGACAATTTCAGCGCCTGCATCACGCAGTTTCTCAACAGTAGCGTTGAACGCTGCGCTCACGTCTTCCTGGTAGCCCTCGCCGGAAAGCTCACGGACAACACCAACGCGAAGTCCTTCGATCTTTCCTGCGCGTGCGACGGACTCCACTCCCGCACTCAGTGCGGGGACCGGCTCGTTGAGTGAGGTGGAATCGTGGGGATCGAAGCCACCGATGACCTCGGTCAATGCTGCCGCGTCGGCCACAGTGCGGGTCACGGGGCCAATCTGGTCCAGCGACGAGGCCATGGCGATCAATCCGTAACGTGACACCGCGCCGTAGGTGGGCTTGGCACCAACGGTTCCTGTGACCGCTCCGGGCTGGCGAATAGAACCACCGGTGTCAGAACCAAGGGCGAGAGGCACCATGTAAGCACCAACTGCTGCCGCAGAACCACCGCCCGAGCCACCCGGGATACGATCCAAATCCCAAGGGTTACCCGTACGACCGAAAGCAGAGTGCTCGGTCGAGGAGCCCATCGCGAACTCATCCATGTTCGTCTTGCCGACAATAGGCATTCCCGCCTGGTGCAGACGCTCCACAACGGTTGCGTCGTAGGGAGGCAGCCAGCCTTCAAGGATCTTCGACGCACAGGTCGTTGGAAGGCCTCGGGTCACCATATTGTCCTTAACGGCAATAGGAACGCCGGCCAGGCGCGGGAGATCTTCACCCGCCGCTCGACGAGCATCGACCTCAGCTGCAGTCGCAAGCGCGCCTTCACGATCAACGTAGAGGAAAGCGTGGACCTTGGAATCGATCGCATCAATACGGTCAAGGCATGCTTGAGTGAGTTCAACCGAGGTGATCTCTCCGCTTCGCAGGAGCTCAGCAAGCTCGCATGCTGATTTCTTCAGCAAAGGATTCATCAGTCCTCCTCCAAAATCTGCGGAACCAAGAACATTCCGTCCTGCTGTGCGGGGGCCTGTGCCAGGACCTCATCACGGTCCAACGTCGGACCAACTTCATCTTCACGCCACACGTTCGACAACGGAATGGGGTGGGAGGTCGCGGGCACGTCCGGGGTAGCGACCTCGGAAACCTTTGCAACGGCCTCGGTAATAACGTCAAGTTCACCAGCGATTCTGGTGATTTCTTCGGGTGTAAGTGCGATTCGAGCCAAGCCCGCGACGCGGGCGACCTCGTCAGTACTGATCCTTGCCATAAAAAGGATGATACCCGTATGGGCCGCGCCTCTCATACTGTGCCCAGCTCGGCATAGTTTTGAGTACCCTTAAACTATGTCTCGTCGCCGTCCGTCTCTTTCAACGCAAACCATCAGGGCACTCAAGATCGCTGGATTAACTGTGCTCGGTGCCCAGGCGGCCGCGCTTGTCGGAGTTCATATCGTCGACAAGCTCCGCAAAGATCGCGTCCCTCACGTTGCAGGTGGGTTCCCCACTTTCCCCCCTCTTGACACTCAGGTCGAGGGAACTGAAGTTCGCACGTACACGGAGGGAACCTCCCTGTACGAGGACATGCTCGAGGCGATTACCTCGGCGAAAGACTACATTTTCTTTGAATCGTATATCTGGCGTGCGGATGCGTGGGGGAAACGCTTCAAATCGGCTTTGCTCAGCGCCGCGAAGCGCGGAGTCGACGTCCATATCGTTTACGACGGTTTCGCCGTTCTCAATCAAGATCCCTTCTTCTACGTTTTCCCCAAGACACCGCATCTATATATTCGTCGTTTCCCCGAAATCCGTTCGGGAATGTTCACGATGAACCTGCGCAAAACCGGACGCGATCACCGAAAGATCTTGGTCGTGGACGACAAGGTCGCTTTCGTCGGCGGTTACAACATCGGCGACCCCTTCGCCTTGGAGTGGCGTGACACTCATGTGCGCGTCACGGGAGACGCCGTATCAGAGCTTAAATACGGTTTCATCGATTTCTGGAACCACTTCAAGCGTCACGGCCAGCCCTCAATTGCTCGAACCCGGGCTCCGCGTTGGGATTCCGAGGTCTCTCTCGCTTTCAATCAGCCTTCTCGTTTGCTTTACCCCGTCCGCGGCCTCTACATTGACGCAATCGATCGTGCGCGTTCGTCAATCCGTATTACCAGTGCCTATTTCATCCCCGATCGTGAGATTTTCGAGGCCTTGGTTCACGCGGCGCGGCGCGGGGTTCGCGTCCAGATTCTCATTCCCGAGTACTCCAACCACATTCTCGCCGACTGGGTTGCTCGCCCCTACCACGGTCCACTTCTTAAAGAAGGCGTTGAAATCTGGCTCTACGAGGACGCCATGATCCATTCGAAGACCATGACGATCGATGGAGCATGGTCAACCGTTGGAACGGCAAATATTGACCGCTTGTCTCTCCAAGGAAACTACGAGGTCAATGTTCAATTCCGCTCGAATAAGTTCGCGCAGACAATGGATAAGATCTTCGAACTTGATCTCACGAATGCACGCCGTCTCACTCTTGAGGAATGGGAGGATCGCTCATTGCTCACAAAAGTGCTTGAGCGTCTCCTGCATCCTTTCGAATTCCTCGTCTGAGAGTTTCTCCCTGCGGCGCCTACTCGTCGAGCGCGGCAAGACCGTCGCGGAGAACCCGTTCGAAGTAGCTTTCATCCACCACGGGAACACCCAGGGACTCAGCTTTGGCAACCTTGGAACCCGATCCGGGTCCTGCAATCACCAGCGATGTCTTTTTGGATACCGATCCCGAGGCCTTACCTCCGCGGGCGATGATTGCTTCCTTTGCGCCTTCTCGCGTGTATCCAGGCATCGAACCGGAAACCACAATGGTCAGTCCCTCTAGGACCTGCTCAACGTCATCGCGTTTTTCATCTTCCATGCGCACACCCGCCTGCGCCCAAGCGCGGACAATATCTTGATGCCACGGAACCGCAAGCCAGTCAACGAGAGACTGAGCGATAACAGCGCCAACACCCTCAACTTCGGCAAGTTCTTCTACCGAGGCCTTGGCGAGCAACTCCATTGAGGGGAAGGTGGCAGCAAGTGCCGCAGCAGCTGTGGGACCAACGTGACGAATGGACAGAGCGACCAGGATTCGCGCCAAGGGACGCTGTTTTGCCTGCTCGATTTGATCGAGCATCATCAGCGTATTCTTTGACGGAACAGATGCTTTTCGCCCCACTGCTTTTGTCCAGAAGTAGCGCACTTGCATCCACTCCCCTGTCGCTTCACCTTCCGAAGTGATAGGTTTCCAGACCATGACGTCACGAAGTTGTTCTGCGTCAAGATTGAACACCTGGCTCTCAGAAGAAAGAACCGGACTTTGAGGGGCGGGAAGAAGGGCCTCAGCGTCGGCGATGAGCTCTGCATGAGTGAGGTGTTCTACTCCTGCAAGACGCAATTGCGTTCCGTCTTCAAGGATCACCATCTCGCCACCCGCGAGCGCAGCAGCCACCTCGTCGCGGTTGTTTTCCGGCTGGGTAAGAGCAAGCGCGGCCTCGTCGCCCAGACCCTCAATATCCAAGGCCGAACGCGCACCCA
>CAUTOM010000070.1:0-7692 GCA_963540435.1 uncultured Actinomyces sp. | reverse complement strand
GGAGCGCCGATTCCGCGCGGGAAACCAGAACCCGTCCGAGCAGCACCAGTTGCCGGCGGAGCACCTGTATTGAAAGAACGAGCAGCGTTACCCCAGTTTCCAGCCTGAGCAGTTCCACGAGGAGTAATTGCTCCACGTTCAAGATCGTTGAGCACCCGTGAAACAACATTCGATGATGACAGTCGAGCGCTCGTCGAAGGGGCGAGCTTACCGCCAGCAGGAACCGTTCCGAACTGCGATGAGGCCGCACGAGAAGCAAGAGCGCCCATGGAGCTCCCGACGGAGGTCGTCATGCTTGACATTCGACCAAGACCCGCTAAGACGCCGCCCGTTGACAGTGCACCGCCCGAAATAGCGAGGTTCCTTGAACGTGAAGAAACCCCGGTGATGTCATCATCAGAGTGCCAACGAGGGTCGTTTGCATCGGTGACTGGAGCCGGAACATATCCTCCAACCGGGCCGTCCGCAGTCATGTATCCGCCAATCGGCATAGTCGTAACGTCCACGCCCGCCAGAACAGATGATGATGGCACAACGGAGGGCAGAGTCGTCACGCCGGCAATTGGACCGTCGGTAGATCCAGAGCGACCACCACTGGGAATTGATGGGTAATTTCTCCCGCTTGGGCTTTGTTCCGGGGAACTATCTGTACTTGGGGCCCCGACTGCCTTGGCCTCTGCGGCCTCTTTTGTAAAACCAGAGGAAGCCGTTGTCACGTCGGCATTCATAGTGTCCAACGCTGCCTGTGCAGCCGCTTCGCGCTGCGTATTGCGTTGCACTGCGAGACTCCGAAGGTGATCTTCGACGTCTTTTGCCCATGTCGGAGATTCGCGTGAGTAGGCCATTTCGGCCATCTTGCGATCGCGTGCGGTGAGGAGGACGGGACTGAGTGTCCCGTGTGTTGTCTTCGCGGTCGTCATCGCCGCACGGGCTTCGGTGTGCGCGTTGTTCACCGTCTGAAGGCGAGTTTCAAGAACATCCAATTGGGTCTGGAGGTCTGATACGCGCTGCTCAAGAGCTGCGCGTGTCGCTCCTTGGACCCCGAGATTTTGCGAGAAGGTTGTGCAAGCCTCTCGAAGAGATGTGATCTGCGTTTGGATGTTCGTGATCATCCCCGAATCAGGATCGGAGTAGTCAAGCTGGGCGACGTCGGTCAATCGGTCGTAGAGCGGAGAAGCGGGCGTGCTATCCATGAGCAGTCTTTCTGAAGGGAACGAACAAGATTAAGTGAAGCGGCCTCGATGACGAATGCGTCAGGAAGGCATATTTAGTGATACAAGTTCTGATCGATAGGCCCGGGCAGATTCACACCGAAAGGATCGTCAGGCGTTGACGACGTTTGCCAAGCAGGTGTTGTTGGCGCTGAAGAAGGCGTCGGGCGCGCGATCATCGGAGGCACTTGCGGAGTTGTCTGAGAAGTAGACCAAGGATTCGTCACAAGCGTGGACTGATTGGCCGTAGCAGACGGAGGCGGAGCTTGACACGTCGTAACTTGGCCTAGCGCTGGCCCGCCGTTCGCGCTTTCCAGCAAGCCCGAAAGATCTTCGGGGTTGAGTTTCGGTACTTCTGTGGGCTTCTTTCCAGCAAGTACACCCATCAAAACTTGAGTGGCCTGAGCAGTAGCAGCAGTACTGATTGCTCCTGCGACCTCTTGAGCAGAAGTTGAATTAGCTGAGAGCTTCGCCTGTTCGATTTGCTGGGACAAATAATTGACGGCTTCGACACTTTCAAGCTCATTCGCAGAAAAATTCTGAATGGTGGTCGTGATGCCGCCAAGGAGCGCAATAATCTCTGCATTGAGCTGAGTGACAGATGTATTCATTTCACAGATCGACGTTGAATACTGGGTGCGGGCTGCCTGAGGGCCCGACTCGTCGCCCCACTTCGCTGCGGTCTGGACTGCAGTTAGGGAAGTGAATTCCTTGGGGGTCTCCGAAGAAAAATCACCTCGAGAAGAATCGAGATTGCTTTGAGAGGCCTTAAGGATTTCCTCAGCCATGCTGATATCCACATCGCCGATCATCGGAACTCTCTTTCTCCCATGTGCGACCCGGAAACGGGAAGCTCAACCTTAGCTGGCACCTGAAAACACGCGTTTTCGTTCAAAGGTGCACAAGCCCTTCCATGTATGGGATTATTTTCGCGTAAAAGAGAACGTACGTCAAAGGAGGTTGCACTGTGGACCTTCCTCTCTGTGGGACCGTGATCCGCACCACGTGGGGTGCAACCAGTGACATTGGCCCCGTACGTTCCTCGAACCAAGACTCCTGGCTCGTCCAAGAACCCCTCTTCGCCGTCGCAGATGGAATGGGCGGAAACACCGAGGGCGAACTCGCCTCGACAACCGCGCTTGAAGTTCTCTCCACCGCACTCAGTCCCGAAGCCCTCGCTGCCATCGACCCCAATCCCGCCGAGCTGGTCGGTGCGATCCGCGACGCAGCCCAGGCAGTGGCCTCGTTAGGGGAGAAGGGGGACCCAGCAGCTCCGGGGACCACACTGTGCGGGACTCTCACCATCGACCAAGATGGCCCCCAGTGGCTGACCTTTAATATTGGCGATTCCCGCGCCTACCTGATCGCCCAGGGCAGCATCGTTCAGCTCACAACGGACCACTCGGCACTTCAAGAAGCAAAAGAATTCGCGCAGCGCACAGGCGCAGACCTTGTTCTTCCCCCCTCGAATGTCATCACTCGAGCGCTCGGCGCCGCAATGCCCGAGCTCCCGCAGGCCGACTACGTCCTCACTCCCATGTGCGAAGGCGACCTTGTCCTGGTCTGCTCCGATGGAGTCCACGGAGTTCTGAGCAACGAGGACATCCTCGCCGCGGTCAGTGACAATGCTTCCCCGCAAGAGATCGCAAACGCCTTGGTTGATCAGGCCTTGGCTGCGGGCACGCGCGATAACGCAACCGCTCTTGTCGTCCGTGCACAATCGGTTGTGGGAAGCCGCTACGATGGAGACATACGCGCGAGCGTGCGTCCACGTATCCCAGTGAGGCCCCTCCCGGTCACGACGGCGCGCCGCGCCCGATAAGAGAAAAGAGTTTTTCCATGCTGCAATTGGGCCGCCATGCAGTTCGCGGCAACGGTGGGTTCATCGTTGCCGGACCCCTCGGCTTTGCCTTGGTTCCCGCTGAGCTCGCCGATTCCGCTCAGCGCCTTGTCAACGATTCAAACGAGGACTTGGCAACGTGGGTGAATCACGCTGCCAGCACCGGACTGCCCTTTGCTCACATGGATCTGCGCGGCGCTGTGCCGCTGCTCTCCCTTGGCGGAAGCGCGAATGTGCGCGCCGTCGCCCCCGGCTACGAGACCCCCTTCACCTGGGGCGGTCCACTATCCATGTGGGAGTTCGTCCCTGGCGAGTGGACCATCATGGACATCGCTCTGTCCTCCTTCGACGATTCCCTGCAGTGGGTGCACTTCGCCGATACGGCAGCCGAAGCCAGCCAGGTCCGCGTCGGTTACCCCGTCGAGCCCGAGCTCTCCGCAGCCCCCGCCTCCACCCACGAGGCCGCACCCGAGCCTGCCGCGGAAGCTCCGCAGGTGCAAGAGGATTCCGTTGAACCCGCCGCGACTCCCGAGCCCGAGGCCCAGCAGAGTGTGTGGGAACCCATCGCTGAGCCCGTCGTGGAAACCCCCGTTGAGGAGCCCGCAAACGAACCCGCCCCGCAGTACCTGTGGGCACCCGAACCCGAAGCGGATAACGCCCAGAGCGAGGACGCCTCGGACTTTGCAGCAGGAGCCCAAGTCGCCGCGACGCAAGCTGTGCTCTCTCCCGCAGCTGCACCCGCCTACACCAGCCCCGAGGCCCTAGAAGCAACCATCACTTCCGAAGCTTTTGCGGCAATGCAAGACGCTGCAGCGCAGGAGGCACCTGCTCAGGAGCCCGCCGGCGCCGAAACCCACGCGGATGCTCCGCAGGTGGAAGAGAGTGCTGAATCCTACGAAGCAGCCCAGTTCGTTGAACAGACTCCCGAATCCTCTGTCGCCCCCGAATCGACTGAAGTTCCCCAGGAATTCCCGGTCGCTGAAGAGGAACAAGCCCCAGTGGTGAGCGAAACCCCGGCGCAGGTTGAAGCAGAGCCTCAGGCGGAAGTGGCGGAAGTGACGGATGTCACCCCGCAGGAAGCCCCGCTTGTTGAGGAAAGCCCAGATGCGGCCTCGGCAGTCGAAGAAAGCACACCGGCGCAGCCGCTCGCACCCGCCTTCGAACTCGACAACGCGGACACGGGCGCAACCGTCCTGCGCCGTGTGAGCGACGACTCCGCGCACACAAGCGTCGGATACCTGGTCTACGCGGGCGCCGCGCCCGTCGAACTCACTCACGATGTCATCTTGGGCCGCGACCCCAACGCGCGCGTCCTCACCGGTCGCCCCGCCGCAACCGTAATGCGCGTGCCCAGCCCCGCGAACGAAATCTCGCGCTCGCACGCGGCGGTCATGCCCAGCGGATTTGGTTCTTGGATGCTCATGGACTTGGGAAGCGCCAATGGAACGCTCCTTCGCAGCTCAAACGGCAACGTTCAAGATGTGCCTCCGCGCGTCACTGTCGCACTCAACGATGGTGACGTTATTGACTTGGGAGAGAACGTCTTGGTCGAATTCATCGTCCGATAAACGCTGACCATATTCTGAACGGGCCACCTCGCGGGATTCCGCGGCGTGGCCCGTATCATTTGGAGGGCACTTTTTCATTAGTTACTATGTGAATACACAGGGACCCGAGGACGGGTATCCCCCCGAAACAACGGAAGTTGAGGGACCAGATGGTCAAGTATGTATACGACTTCTCCGAGGGCGACAAGTCAATGAAGGACTTGCTCGGAGGTAAGGGCGCGAACCTGGCAGAGATGACGAAGCTCGGTCTGCCTGTTCCTCCCGGATTCACAATTACCACCGAAGCGTGCCGCGTCTACCTGCACGACGGTACTGCCCCCGAGAGTCTCGATACTGAAGTGACCGTCGCCCTTCGCAAGGTCGAAGAAGAAATGGGTCGCAAGCTGGGCGATCCCAAGGATCCGCTCCTGGTCTCCGTCCGCTCGGGCGCAAAGTTCTCTATGCCCGGCATGATGGAAACCGTCCTCAACATCGGCCTGAACGACGAATCCGTCCACGGCCTGGCCGAAGTTTCCGGCAACGAGCGTTTTGCATGGGACTCCTACCGTCGCCTCGTCCAGATGTTCGGCAAGACCGTTCTGGACATCGACGGAGACCTCTTCTCTGACGCTCTGGACAACATGAAGAAGGAACGCGGCGTCAAGGGCGATACCGAGCTCAACGCTGAGGACCTCAAGGGCCTGGTTGATATCTTTAAGACCATTGTCTACGAGCAGACCGGTGAAGAATTCCCGCAGGATCCTCGCACCCAGATGGACATGGCCATCGAGGCCGTTTTCCGCTCCTGGAACACCGAGCGCGCACGCATCTACCGTCGCCGTGAGCGCATCCCCCACGACCTGGGCACCGCAGTCAACATCTGCACCATGGTCTTTGGCAACATGGGCGAAAACTCCGGCACCGGCGTGTGCTTCACCCGCGACCCCTCCACCGGTCACTCGGGTGTGTACGGCGACTACCTCGAGAACGCTCAGGGCGAAGACGTCGTTGCAGGTATCCGCAACACCCTGTCTCTGGCCGACCTTGAGAAGATCAACAAGCCGGTCTACGACGAGCTGCGCGGAATCATGCACAAGCTCGAAACCCACTACCGCGATCTGTGCGACATCGAATTCACCATCGAGCGCGGCAAGCTGTGGATGCTCCAGACCCGCGTCGGCAAGCGCACCGCCGCCGCCGCGTTCCGCATCGCCACCCAGCTCCTCGGCGAAAAGCTCATCACCCGCGACGAGGCCCTGGGCCGCGTCACCGGCGACCAGCTCACCCAGCTGATGTTCCCGCAGTTCGACGCCAAGGCCGAGAAGGAGCTCATCGCTCGCGGCATGGCCGCCTCCCCGGGCGCCGCCGTCGGCAAGATCGCCTTCAACAACGCGCAGGCCGTCGAGGCCGCCGAGAAGGGCATCAAGACCGTCCTCGTGCGTCGCGAGACCAACCCTGACGACCTGCCCGGCATGGTCGCCGCCGAGGGCGTTCTGACCGCCCGCGGTGGCAAGACCTCGCACGCCGCCGTCGTCGCGCGCGGCATGGGCAAGACCTGTGTTTGCGGCGCTGAAGCGCTCGAGATCGATGCCGAGGCCGGAACCGTGACCGTCGCAGGACGCGTCCTGACCGGTGAAGACGTTATCGCCATCGACGGCCAGACCGGTGAAATCTTCCTGGGCGAGGTCCCCGTGACCGACTCCCCGGTGACCACCTACCTGAGCCACGGCCTCGAAGCTGGCCTGGCTGCAGCAGCCGGTGACCCCGGTACCTCCGAACTGATCGAGGCCGTCCACCGCATCCTCACCCACGCCGACGAGGTGCGTCGCCTGCAGGTTCGCGCCAACGCCGACACGCCCGAGGACTCGCAGCGCGCGCTGGAGTTCGGTGCGCAGGGCATCGGCCTGTGCCGTACCGAGCACATGTTCCTGGGCTCGCGTCGTCCGCTGGTCGAGCGCGTCATCCTCTCCGAAGAAGGCTCCGCTGAGCGTCAGGAAGCATTCGATGCCCTGGAGAAGCTGCAGAAGGAAGACTTCCTGGCAATGCTCGAGGTCATGGACGGTAAGTCGATGACCGTGCGCTTGATCGACCCGCCGCTGCACGAGTTCCTGCCCCAGCTCACCGAGCTCGAGGTCAAGGTTGCACTCGCCAAGGCTGCTGGCACCGTTGATCCCGCAGACGAGGAAATGCTGGTCACCGTGCGTCGCTTCCACGAGCAGAATCCCATGCTGGGCCTGCGTGGCGTGCGTCTGGGCATCTACCTGCCCGGCCTCTTCGCCCTGCAGATGCGCGCACTGTGCGAGGCCGCCGCTGAGCTGGTTGCCCGCGGCAAGGATCCGCGTCCCGAGATCATGGTTCCGCTGGTTGGCTCCGTGCGCGAGCTTCAGCTGATCCGCGAGGAAGGCGAAGGCATCATCGCCGCGGTTGCTGCTGACAAGGGCGTTGACCTGTCCGGCGTCACCATCGGCGCCATGATCGAGCTGCCGCGTGCGGCCATGACCGCTGAGGATCTGGCTGAGGAAGCCGACTTCTTCAGCTTCGGTACGAACGACCTGACCCAGACCGTGTGGGGCTTCTCGCGCGATGACGTCGAAGGCGTGTTCTTCCCGCAGTACATCGAGGCGGGCATCTTTGGTGTCTCGCCGTTTGAGTCGATTGATGTTCACGGCGTCGGTACGGTTGTGGCCGAGGGCGTGCGCCGCGCACGTTCCACCAAGCCGGACATCAAGCTCGGTGTCTGTGGTGAACACGGTGGTGATCCCGCATCGATCCACTTCTTCCATAAGGTCGGACTCAACTACGTGTCCTGCTCGCCCTTCCGCGTGCCTGTCGCACGTCTGGAAGCCGGTCGTGCAGCCGTTGAGGATCACGTCGCACAGTGATGCTTCGGTGAACTGACACTGGTCTGAACCGGTCCGCCTCGCACGCTTTTGGCTGTGAGGCGGACCGGTTCTGGCTGTGAGGCGGACGGGTTTATGGGTTGAATGCCGTAGGCCCCGCCAGCTTGCGCTGGCGGGGCCTTGTGCGTGTTATGGACGGTGTCTCAGTACTTCTTCGGTCCTGAGTTTGCGCCAGGTTGCGCTGAGAAAGTGGT
>CAUTOM010000069.1:0-7787 GCA_963540435.1 uncultured Actinomyces sp. | reverse complement strand
CCTGCAAGTTCTGTTCCCTCTCCGCGGGCAGGGTTCGGCAGGTTCTGACGGCTCAGAACGAGGCCAACCGGGTGACGCTGAAGGAGGGTAGCCTTCCAGGCCTCGGCAGTTTCGGCAGCGTCTGCAGGACGAACGATTGCGAGATTCGGAATCGCACGATAAGCAGCAAGGTGCTCGATGGGCTGGTGGGTCGGACCATCCTCGCCAACGCCAATTGAATCGTGCGTCCACACGTAGGTGACCGGAAGATCCATAAGAGCAGCAAGACGTACTGCGCCACGCATGAAGTCGGAGAAGACGAAGAACGTTCCACCGTAGACACGGGTCAAGCCATCAGCTGCGATACCGTTCATCGCGCATGCCATGGCAAACTCGCGAATTCCGAAGTGGAGATTACGGCCGAAGGGGTCGGCAACGAATGAACGCGAGTAGGTTCCTTCGGGGAGGAAGGACGTCAATCCGTTGAGGAAAGTGTTATTGGATCCAGCCAAGTCAGCAGATCCGCCCCACAGCTCAGGGAGCGTTGGCGCAATTGCGTTCAACACCTTTCCCGAGGCCGCTCGGGTTGCCATAGCCTGTCCTTCAGGGAAGCTTGGGAACGACGATTCCCAATCGCTCGGCATTTCACCCTGACGAAGACGGGCAAGTAGCGCAGCCTTTTCCGGGTTCTGTTCCTGCCACTGAGAGAAACGTTGGTCCCAATCCTCGCGCAGATGCTTCGCGCGTGCGGCAAATTGACTGCGAGCATAGGCGACAGCTTCTTCGTCGACATCGAAGCTTGCATCGGGGTCAGCGCCCAAAGCTTCTTTAAGTCCTCGCAGGGCCTCGGTCCCCAGCTTTGCACCGTGGATTCCACCGGTGTTCATCTTCTCAGGAGTAGGCCACCCGATCACGGTACGAAGCGCAATGATGGAAGGCTGCTCGGTATGAGCGCGCGCAGCCTCTAAAGCTGCATCCAGAGCCGCAATATCTTCGGTGTAGGAACCATCCTCACTGAGCCAATTGACGCGCTGAACATGCCATCCATAGGCCGAGTAGCGCGCCAAAACATCCTCGCTGAAAGCAATATCCGTGTCGCCTTCAATCGAGATGCGGTTGTCATCCCACAAAACGATGAGGTTGCCAAGCCTTTGCGTACCTGCAAGCGAAGAAGCCTCAGCGGAAACGCCTTCTTGGAGGCAGCCATCACCAGCGATGACATAGACCTTGTGATCGAAAACGGACTCTCCGTATGGAGCTGCGGGATCGAGCAGGCCGTGGGTGAAGCGCTCTGCCATTGCGAAACCAACAGCAGAGGCAATACCAGTTCCCAGTGGGCCGGTGGTCAGTTCGACGCCCGGGGTGTGGCGGTACTCGGGGTGCCCGGGGGTGAGAGCGCCCTCCGTGCGCAAAGCTTGAAGGTCCTCAAGTTCGACACCCATCCCAGCGAGGTAAAGCTGGAGATACTGCGTGAGAGACGAATGCCCTGACGACAGAATAAAACGGTCACGACCCAGCCACTGCGGGTCATGCGGATCAAGATGCATATGGCGGTGGTAGAGGGCATAGGCTGCGGGAGCGAGTGAAATAGCCGCTCCTGGGTGTCCATTTCCTACTCGTTCTACGGCGTCTGCGGCGAGAATCTTGGCGGTGAAAACGGCGCGGCTATCGAGCTCATTCCATAAAGCGGGCACGGTGTAACCTCCTGGTAATTGGCGCGACCTCCCTGTACAGGCCAAGTGTAGCGGTTCGGCGCGCGTAACTTGGAAATACCTGGCCAGCATCGAAGCAATCCATACAATGGGCGCGTGGCTACTACCTTTGAGAGGGATCGCGATGAATGGCTCGCGTTTCTGAGCGTTGAAAAAGGCGCATCAACGCATACCGTTTCGAATTACCGCCGAGATGTTGAACGCTATTTGGAATACCAACTTCAACGAGGCCACGCCACCTATGACGCAATAAGTGAGCAGGCAGTCGAAGACTATCTTGCTCATTTAAGTAGTGGAACTGACGGGAGGAAGGCCGCGCCTTCGTCAGTGGCACGTGCGCTAGCCGCAATCCGCTCTTTCCATAAATACATCCTTCGTGAAGGCATTACCGCCCACGACCCCAGTGCCCAGGTGCGAGTTCCTCAAGTCGGAGAACACCTGCCCAAGGCTTTGACGATTGAGCAGGTCGAGGCCCTACTTGAAGCCGCGGGCATAGGCGACGATAGCCGTTCCTTACGTGACCGGGCACTCTTAGAAACTTTGTATGCGACCGGAGCTCGAGTGAGTGAAGTTTGCTCGCTGGCAATCGACGATCTTGATCTTGATGAAGAACTCCCAATCGTTCGTCTTTTTGGCAAAGGACGTAAAGAACGTTTAGTCCCACTTGGCTCGATGGCGCAGCAAGCACTCGAAGCCTATCTGGTACGCGCGCGTCCCGATTTTGCATCGAAAGGAAGAGGTTGCCCCAATGTCTTTCTGAATAACAGGGGAGGGGCACTGTCGCGTCAGTCTGCCTGGGAGATTATTCAGCGTGCGGCAACTCGAGCGAATCTTGAGGTTGCTGTATCACCGCATACTTTGCGTCACTCATTTGCCACCCATCTTTTGGAGGGCGGTGCGAATGTTCGCGATGTGCAAGAGCTACTGGGGCATTCCTCGGTGTCGACGACCCAGATCTACACCAAGGTCACAATTGCGACTTTGAAGGAGATGTATCGCTCGGCGCATCCACGCGCAAACGTCGATCCTGCGTCGATCGTTCATGCGGCCTCGGGAGACGAATGAAGATATTGAGACAGCCCGCGGGTGGGGCGCGCAAGGCTTTGATGATGCACTAGGATAGTAGGCGTGACGAATCCATCTCAGCCAACGCTTACCGGGGACCTACCTGCCGAGGAAGAACAGGATTTCCCAATCCCGGCTCCTTTGACGGGACATGGACCCGCGCGCATTATCGCGATGTGTAATCAAAAGGGCGGGGTCGGAAAGACGACGACCACCATTAATCTTGCGGCGTCACTTGCCGAGTATGGACGTCGCGTTCTAATTGTCGATTTCGATCCTCAGGGTGCTGCCTCAGTTGGACTGGGTATTAATACCTTGGAGATGGAACACACCATCTACAACCTCTTGATGAATCCGAAGGAAGATATTCATCAGGCACTGTGCCATACCTCGGTTCCGGGTCTGGATATTGTCCCGGCTAACATCGACCTATCCGCCGCTGAGGTTCAACTCGTCAATGAGGTCGCTCGAGAATCCGCACTCTCGCGTGTTTTACGCGCGGTTGCCGACGATTACGACGTGATTTTGGTCGATTGCCAGCCCTCCTTGGGCTTGCTCACCGTCAACGCGCTGACGGCAGCGCACGGCGTCATTGTTCCCATGGAAGCTGAGTTCTTCGCGCTGCGCGGCGTGGCACTTCTTGTGGAGACTATTGAAACTGTCCGCGACCGAATTAATCCTCGCCTGAAGATCGACGGGATCCTCGCGACAATGGTCGATACGCGAACCCTGCACTCGCGCGAAGTTCTTGAACGACTGGACGAGGCCTTCGGAGACTTGGTCTTCACAACGCGTATCGCGCGCACCGTGAAGTTCCCCGACGCTTCTGTTGCAACGGTTCCGATCACGACCTACGCGCCAAACCACCCGGGTGCGCGCGCATACCGACGTCTTGCCAGAGAGATCATCGCCCGTGGAGACGTCGCCTGACAGCACGCTGACTCAAGCGGCACTTGACGAGTTTCAGGTGTCGCTCGGGGTCTTTGAAGGTCCTTTCGACCTTCTTCTTCAGCTCATTTCACGCAAGAAGCTCGATATCACGCAAGTAGCTTTGGCTGAAGTAACGGACGAGTTTATTGCGCACATGCAGGCGTTTCCTGATTTGTCGCGGACGACTGAATTCCTTGTCGTTGCGGCAACTCTTCTTGATATGAAGGCCGCGCGCTTGCTGCCCGACTACGACGAAGAATTTTCAGTCAGCGCAGAGGACTTAGAGGCGCGTGATCTTCTTTTCTCCAAGCTATTGCAGTATCGCGCGTTCAAACTGGCGGCTGCTACGCTCGCCGAGCGATTGGACACCCACATGGGCCTCATCGCTCGAAGTGTTGCGCTCGAAGCTCGTTTTGCACGTCTGCTGCCGGAGTTGCGCTTCGAGACGACGCCGGAGGATCTTGCGCGTTGCTTCGCTGAGGTACTGAGCGCTCAGCCTCCCAGCGTAGAAGTCACTCACCTTCACGAGGCCCAGGTGCCCGTTGCCCGTGAGGCTCGCAACGTGGTGGCGTTCCTATCTGCTCATGGGAGAGCAACTTTTGCACAGTTGATTGAAGACGCACGCGATACCGCCGTGGTTGTCTCTCGATTCTTGGCTATCTTAGAGTTGTATCGGCGCCGAGCAATTGAATTTGAACAGGAAAGAGCGTTGGCTCCGCTTCAGATCGTGTGGAATGGAATCAACCCTCAGGTCGACGAATGGGAGGAAGACGCATGAGTGAGGCGATTAGCCCACAAGAAGCGCAGCTGCTTTTTGCTCCCGTGGAAGCAATTCTAATGGTCGTCGATCAACCCGTTACCTCCGAAGAATTGGCGAGGGTTCTTAATCTTTCACCCGAGGATATGGAGAGTGTTCTCCACATGCTTGCTGCCGAGTACTCGGGTGCGCACGGTGGCCGTGACCATGGCTTCGAGCTCCGACGTTTTGGCGGTGGATGGCGTATCTATTCTTCTGCACGCTGGGAGGCACTGGTGTCGCAGTTTATTGTTGGCACGGGACAATCTAAACTGTCTCAAGCAGCACTAGAGACGCTTGCAGTCATCGCATATCGTCAACCGATCTCACGAGCGCGTATTTCGCAGATTCGTGGCGTCAACGTTGACGCAGTTGTTCGGACTTTACTGGCACGCGAACTTGTCGAAGAAGTTGGCCAATCTTCTTCGGGAGCTCGCTTGTATGCGACGACCGCTGTTTTTCTTGAACGGATGGGGATGAATTCCCTTGACGAATTGGCCCCATTAGCACCCTACCTTCCAGCATCGGATGAGCTGGACGAACTTGAGGAGACACTGTGAGAAACGAATCCTATAGCGAAGACGGCATCCGACTGCAAAAGGTCCTCTCACGTGCGGGGGTTGCCTCTCGGCGCGCTGCTGAGGAAATGATCGCCCAGGGGCGAGTGCAAGTTGACGGTAAGGTCGTGCGCGGTCAAGGAATGCGTGTCGATCCTGCAACCCAGGCGATTCACGTCGACGGTAAGCGCATCATTCTTGAAGAGAACCGACCAATTGTCATGGCTGTCAACAAGCCTGTTGGAATGGTTTCGACGATGTCGGATCCTGAAGGGCGGCCAACTCTTGCCGATCTGCTGGTCGACTATCCAGAGCGTCTGTACCATGTCGGACGTTTGGATATCGATACTTCCGGACTGCTGCTTCTGACCAATGACGGGGAGCTCGCGAACCGCTTGACTCATCCTTCCTACGAAATTCCCAAGACCTACGTGGCCAGGGTTCATGGAGAAGTGAAAGCTGGAGTTCGTCGTCGTCTGATGGAAGGTATTGAGCTCGAAGACGGTCCGATCGCCGTGGATTCCTTCCGTACCATGGAAACCTACGGTGACATTACAACGGTTGAGATCGTTGTCCACGAAGGTCGTAATCGTTTGGTTCGTCGTTTGATGGACCAGGTGGGGTACCCGGTTCGCGAACTGGTTCGTACGAAGTTCGGACCGATCCGTCTGGATCACCTCCAACCGGGGACGATGCGTCGAGTAAAGGGTCCGCAGCTGGCGGCTCTTTATGATGTTGTCGGTTTGTGAGACGTACAGTGTCGGAGCGCACTTTAGCGACAGTGGGTCCTGTTCTCATTATTGGAACGGGGCTACTGGGTACGTCGATCGCCTTGGCACTTCGCAGTGGGGGAGTTGAAGTATACCTTCGGGATGCTTCACCAACTGCTGGACGACTTGCCCAAGACCTGGGTGCAGGGACACTGATCTGTCAAGAGGACCCATGTTCTCCGCGCCTCGTCATTGTATCCACGCCCCCTGATGTCGCCGACGTCTGCGTTGTTGATGCACTGCTTCGCTATCCGCAGGCTGTAGTCACCGACGTTGCCTCTGTGAAATCCGCTGTCTGCGACGGGGTGTTTGACGAGGCCAAGCGGCGCGGTGCGGATATTCCCAGTCGTTATGTGGGGTCCCATCCGATGGCGGGGCGCGAAAGAAGTGGGGCTGGTGCGGCTGATGCCGACCTGTTCTACGGGCGCCCGTGGGTGATTGTTCCTAATCGGTACTCGACTCCCGATGCTGTTATGGAGATTCGCTCGCTTGCCGTTGATCTTGGAGCTTTCCCGATCGAGATGGATGCGCGTACTCATGACCAGTCGGTTGCCCTAATCTCGCACGTTCCTCAGCTTGTTTCTTCGATGCTCGCCGCCCGTTTGGTTGATGCGCCGCTGTCTGCGCTTTCGCTGTCTGGCCAGGGACTTCGTGATACGACGCGCATTGCGGCCTCTGATCCGCGACTGTGGACGGCGATTTTGGCTGGAAATGCAGGTCCTGTTGTTGAGGTTCTTCGTGAAATTCGCGGGGATCTTGATGACCTTATTGAACATCTCGATGCGGCTGCCCAGCGGGGGCCCCTCGAAGGGGGAAGCGTTGGTGCAGTTCATCGGGTCATGGACCTGGGTAATAGGGGAGTCGCGCGGATTCCCGGCAAGCACGGCGGCGCTCCAACCCGCTACGCGGTGCTTGACGTTTTTGTCCCTGATACCGCTGGTTCGCTTGGTCGACTCTTCACAGAACTCGGCGAGATCGGTGTCAATATCGAAGACCTTTCTTTGGAGCACTCCGCTGGAGCCCAAATGGGTGTCGCAAGGATCAGTCTTGACCCATCAATCGTCGCTTCGACGGTGAAACAGCTTGAAGAACGAGGCTGGAATACAGGAAGCGGAGACTAACAATGGAAAGTGCACCTCAGCGCCACGGCTTAACGATCGCGATTGACGGTCCTGCAGGTTCGGGGAAGTCAACGATCGCTAAGCTTCTTGCCGAGCGCCTCAGCATTGGCTATTTGGATACGGGTGCAATGTATCGTTCCCTCACGCTCGTAGCCCTTGAGGCTGGCGTTGATCTTGATGATCACGAGGCGGTTGCTGCACTCTTGCCAAGTCTTCACTTGAGCGCTGACTCAAACCCTGTGAATCCTCACTTTTACGTGGGTCAGCGGGAAGTGACCTCGTTGATCCGTACGCCCCGGATTGCCGAGGCCGTGCCCAAGATTGCGGTTAATCTCCTTGTCCGCGCGTGGATGGTTGAGCAGCAACGCAGACGTATGGCCGAGGCTAGCGCCGACGGCTCGGGTATGGTCGCTGAAGGGCGGGATATTACGACGGTGGTCTATCCCGAGGCTGATCTGCGAGTTCTGCTTGTTGCGTCACCTCTTGCCCGAATGAAACGGCGTGCGCGTGAACTATTTGGTGATGACAGCGCTGAAAGCTTGGCAAAGGTGCGTGCGCAAATTGTGGACCGCGATGCATCTGATTCAACGGTCAGTGACTTTCTGACTCCCGGTCCCGGCATTGAACTAGTCGATACCTCGGAGCTTGATATCGAGGGAGTATTGGAGGCTGTTCTTGCTTTACTCCCAGCAGAGTCTGGTCAGGCCCACTCGGGAATGTGACGGGGGTCGCTGTGCTCGATTGGAGTTTTGGAGGCTATCTGGGCTAGACTATCCGAGTCGCCAAAACACAGGTGACAAAAACGGGCTGTGGCGCAGTTTGGTAGCGCACTTGACTGGGGGTCAAGGGGTCGTGGG
>CAUTOM010000068.1:0-7814 GCA_963540435.1 uncultured Actinomyces sp. | reverse complement strand
TGTCTCAGTACTTCTTCGGTCCTGAGTTTGCGCCAGGTTGCGCTGAGAAAGTGGTCGGTGGTGTGTGCAGGGGTGCCGGGCTGGGCGCGGGAGCGGCTGTCGGGGCTTGTGGTGCATACGGTGACGCAGGCATCGCGCTACTGCTCTCCACAACCATCACATTGCCGTTGGTGAGCACGATATTGGCAGGGGAGTGCAGACGAGCCATAGCCGTTTGCCGTTTACGCCATGCAAGAACGGCAATGATGATGGCAAACACAATATAAATTGCGTGTTCGATGGTTGGATCATCTGCAAGGTTGGGTGCAACCTCTTCTGCGAGTTTCAGGGCGAAGTTCAGCATGAGGATCAGGCTTGATACGACCACAATTGGGAAACTGACAATCGCGTAGATGCGTTGCGAGACCGAGTACAGCAGGTGATTGAGCTTGTGATAGGCGAATCCAACAATAATCATCGCGAGAACTGCCCAAATGAAGTGGGCTTTTTCTGAGGATGTCAGCCAGCCCATGTGATCCGCCGTGAAAATGCCGGAAAACCCTATGACAAGCAGATAGTCGGGGGAGAAGAGCATCCACAGAAGCATTCCCATGTAGAAGAAGATCACGACGATGAATAAGAGCACGAGCAAAAGAGCGACCAACACCATGGTGTCACCGTAACAATGTGAAATTTGTGCTAGCTGGTACCTTCCTGAACGTCGTCGGCAGTCTCTGCTTTGCCATTCAGTGCATTCCGTCACCAGATGTTGAGGGGCTTTGCTGCTCGGGTTGCAGGGTGTACAGGGACGGTCGAAATGTGACGAGCGGCATTTTTATAGAGCCAATGTCATAGATGCGGCCGCCTGCACTTATGTGCACAAGCCTTTGCACATAAGTGCAGGTGCTGATGATGCTCATGGGCAATTTTGATCAAAGTACCTCTGACCTGCAAAGATGCCCTAAATAACAGGGTGTCACCTTGAGAAATAAAGTCCAATTCTGTGTCCTACTACACACATAACCGGGTGACACGAAAAATGACGCGTTTCATAATTAACAGCGGAGATCGGACATTGATTGGTCCGATTTTTGATTTTGTCCACCCTCGACAAGGAAGTCAGTGAACTGACTATGGAACGTCGCATTTTTGCACACCGCGGTCTGAACCGTGTCGCACCCGAGAACACTCTTGCAGCTTTCGAAAAGACTGCAGACGCTGGACTCACCTGGATTGAGACTGACGTCGACATCCTGGGCGATGGCACTCCGATCGTCATCCATGACACGTCATTGGATCGCACCACGAATCGCCGTGGCTCCTACTACAGCTTGGAGAAGTCCGACCTTGCATCGATCGATGCAGGTGCATGGTTCTCTCCCGAGTTCGCCGGGCAGCCCCTGCCGACTCTTGAGCAGCTCATCGAGCTCCTTAACCGTCGTGGTCTGAATGCGAACATTGAGATTAAGTCGAACGAGGCAGGCGGTGCCATGTCGATGCGTCTCATCGATTCCATCCTCGATGCTCTGACCGGGCTGGATCCCGAGCGCGAAGTTTTCTTCTCCTCCTTCAACCACGTGCTGTTGGCGAAGATCAAGGAACGCGCTCCCCAGTACGAGGTCGGCTGCCTCTACGAGACGGTTGCCCTCTACGACGACTGGAAGTCCATGCTTGAGCTTGTCGGCGCATCGTACATTCACCCCGAGGATCGCGGTCTGACCAAGTCCAAGGTCGAGGCATTCCGCGAGGCGGGCTTCGGAGTGAACGTGTGGACTGTGAATTCAATTGATCGAGCACACGAGCTCTTCAATTGGGGCGCAACCGGTGTCTTCACCGATGTTGCAGACTCTTTTGCCCATCTTCAGTGAGTAAAACTCGAAAGGTAAATTGAACAACATGTCGGAAACCTCAGTAGGCGCAAAGTCGCGCCTTCCTAAGTTCATGCAGAAGGGCCGCATCGGCGGCTACCTTACTGTCGTGCTGACCGGCCAGCTGGTCTATGTCTCCTTCGAGGCATTCAAGGGTTCGCTTCTTGACCCCGTGACCCAGGCACTGGGCATCAGCGTTGCTGACTTCGGTAAGATCATGACCGTCCTCGGCTTCGCAATGTTCATGTACGTTCCTGCAGGTTGGGTGAACAACCGCTTCCCCATCCGCAAGATCCTCATCGCCTTCGCTTCTTGGCGACTGCTGACCTTCCTGTTCCTGTGGCTCTCCCCGATTCTGGGCTACAACTTGAACCTCACCGCCCTTCTTGTTGTTGCTGCTACTTGGGCAGTGTGGGACGCAATCGGTTGGCCCGCCGTCGTGAACGGCGTCACTTTCATGGCCTCCGATTCCGACTCCAAGGGCCGCGGCTTGGCCATGGGTCTTCTTGAATCTCTCCGTCGTGGCCTCGAGTTCTGCATGAACCTGATCGTCATCGGCTGCATCGCTGCTTTCCCGGCTCACGCTAACGGCATCATGATTGGTTTCGGTCTGGGCTACTCGCTGCTGCTGATCCCGAACATCATCGCCATCCTGCGCTTCGTTCCCGCCAACGCTGTTGCAGAGTCCGAAGGTCACTCCAAGAACACCGCAGCCCTGATGGGCCTCGGCAAGGTTCTGATCCAGCCTCGCGTGTGGTTCGCAGGCATCGCAGGCATGTGCGTCTACTGGTGCTACGTCAACCTGATTTACTCCTCTGCACCGTACCTTACCCGCGTCTACCAGGCCTCGACCGCTCAGGCATCGACCTTCGGAATCTTCTCGACCGGCTTCGTCGGCATCATTGCTGGCCTGGTTGCAGGCGTTCTCGCTGACTACATCTTCAAGTCCTCCACCACCATGATGGCTGTCGCTCTGACCGTCATCGCCGTTGGTGTGGGTGTGGTTTACGTGCTGCCCGTCTCGGATTCGATGATGTGGCCCGCAATGATCTTCCTGATCGTTATGGCCTTCGGAGTCTTCTTGGGTAAGTCCGTGATCCTTGCTCCTATTGCTGAGCTTCACCTGCCTGAAGACATTAATGGTTCCGCAATGTCGGTTGGTTCCTTCCTGGTCTACGCTCCGGTTATCTGGGCAAACTACTCGACGTCAAACATCGTTGAGTCCCACGCTGCAGATCCTGCAGCCGGATACCACACCATCTTCCTGATCACGCTGTGTGTGGCCGCTGTTGGTGCTGCTTGCGCCTACGCACTGGTTTTCTCCAACCGTCGTTCGAAGGCAAAGGAAGCCGTCGAGGCGAAGTGATCCTTCGTAGGATTCAGTCCTTCTAGCCGGCTGTAATAGGCCGTGCTTGCTTGGGCGGGTCCGCATCGTCCCCGGTACTGAGGTATCAGCGCCGAACGATGCGGGCCCGCTTTTCGCATATCGATCCGCCCCGTCACCTGTCACCACTCTCAACTTCCCCGGCTCGTCTTCGACCATGCCCCCGCGTGATTGTGAAACAATAAGACCAGATCGCATCTATTCATTCATCAACACACATCTGCCGGCAGGGTATGAGGGGTTGGAGGCTTCATGGCTCTCTTTGAATTCGACGAGGGGCGTTTGATCCCCGCCCAATTCGGCCGCTCTGTTTCCGGTGGTCTTACCCCCGAAGTTGTTGACGCTGTCTGCAATCAGGTCCTCGAGATTGTTTCGCGTCCTCTATTTCCTATTACCTGGCGTGATATTTCGCCCTTCGAAGCACCGGCTTTCATCGACGAAAGCTCTCCTGAAAACGAGGCCCCGCGCCTGACAGCCTTGGATCCTTCCGGTCAGGTTGTCTCTGTTGAAATTCTTGACTTTCTGGACTCCGATACTCTGATTCAATCCCTTTCGCGTCTCGCGGGCACCGCCGCCTTGTCGTGGTCTGATTTGGCGCGCGAGTATCCCGGTGGGGTTGCAGCTTTCAAGTCTGGATGGCTGCATTTCCGCGATTCTATGCCGCCCTCGCCCGGTGCCGGCCCGCGCCTCGTCATGGTTGTTGGGAGCATTGACCCGGCCGTGCGTCCCGCCCTCGAAGTGCTTGCTGCCTCAGGCGTTGAGGTCCACGAGATGAGCCTGCGCGAGATGAGCAATGGGCGTTCCTTCCTTGAGGTGCACGCCGTTGGCCCGCGCACCTACGCCCACGCTCCCCACCTGCTTGCCGGTCGCTCCGAGGATGTGCCCGCGATCGCCTCGTCAATCCCGGAAGTAACCGTCACAAGCGTTCCCCCGGTCGCCCAGGCCCAGGTTGAGGCCTCCGAAGAAGCTGAGCCCGCGCCGGGGGAGGACCCCCATCACCACGCGGCGCCACAGGTGAACGAGGAAGCCGGCACCGGCCTCGTCAATGAAGAAGAATCCGAAGAACTTGCTCGCGCACGCGAGGCCGGAATCCCGGTCCTCGCTCGCGATGCGGCCGCGCTGCGTGTCCTGGGGCAGATCATCGCCGAGGACGTGCCCGCGATCCTGCTCGAGGCTCCGCAGGCGAATTGCGAGTTCACGGCCGATGGGCTCCTGCGTGCGGGAGAGCAAACGTGGACTGATCCGCAAGAAGCCTTAGTGCACTTTCAAGTCGGCGGAGATGCTTGGGCGCTGTGGCACCTGGGCGGCGAAGAAGGGCCGACCTTGGGAGAGTCGCTAGCCGAAGTCAATCGCGAGATTATCCGCGAGTACTCGCGCGAAGGCTAAGCGTCGGTCTTTGAGGGGGCAATGCTCTTCGCTCAGTTCCCGTAAGTTAGATAAACGCGCCGATCCAACGATTCATCGTGTCATAAACTTCTGCGCGCACCTGCGGATCCGACAGCAGCAAGTCGTGTTTGCCGGGGAAGCTCGCCATTGTGACCAACGGTCCGAGTCGCGCGGAACGCTCAAGGATGACCTCGCGATCCAAAACGACATCGCTGGAGAAAACTGCCTCGGTGAACTCTTCACCGAAATAGCTCGATGTCGACATCATTGAAAGTACGGGGATATCCAGGTGCACTGAGCTCGCGATGTTTTCGTGGCCGTCCAGGATTGTCTCAAGCCACGCAGCGTAGGCCGGGTATGAGCCGGGGCGCTTCCACTCGAGGGCATAACTCCATCCCTTGACCGCAGGATCATCCGGGTAAGCAGCAAGCGAGTCAGGCAGGGGAGCGTCAAGTGCGTTCCGCCCCTCACGCAAGGAACGGCCGTAATGGTCGGGGCCGTCTCCTCCGGGCACCGCCCACATCGGATTACGTGAAGCAATGCGTTCGAGGATCGGTGCAACGGCTGAACGCATCGAAGCCATGGTCTGCATTTCAAGCCAGGCAGAATTCAAGATCAGGCCATCGAGTGCGCCCGGGTGACGGTTTGCCCACAAGGTTGCCAAGAGTCCGCCCGTCGAGTGCCCCATGAGGACAAGCGGCAAATCGGGGTAGTCCTCGCGAATCAGGTCAAGAGCTTCCGCAATGTCCTCGTCGTAAAGACTGAGGTTTGAAACGAAACCCATGCGTTGACCAGGGCGCAGCGAACGCCCATAGCGGCGCAGATCGAGTGCGTAGAACGCTCCGCCGCATCCTGCGATGTCTTCGGCGAGCTCGCGTTGGAAGAAGTAGTCGTTTCGACCATGGATATACAGGAGTAGGAAGCGCGGGGCCTGCGGTGTAGCTCCGCTGCGCGTGGCAGGTGTGTCGGTAGGCGAAAGTGTGGGCGCAGCAGGGGAGGAGGCGCGCGTTAAGGGAGCGTGGCCTCGGTAGCGAACAAGAGTCGCAACAACAGGGCCTGCGTCATCGTCCATCAGGGGAATGGTTCGAGATTCGTAGTCTGTGCCGAGCATGTCTTGGCGCCAGCGGTCGCTAGGCGCGGGGCCCGCCTCTCCCCAGGGGGCAAGAACCTTCTCATCGACGAGGCCGTTGAAGCTTTCAGGGGAGGTCGGAGTGTCGGGGAGTTCAATGTCGTCCATGATTCTTGCTCCTGCTGATGATGGGTCGTGCATCGATTTTATGCGGAAAACTCGAGGGGCAGAGGGATTTGTGTGACTACTGTTGCGATTGTTGCGATCGTGATTTCTGTGGCTTCGGTTAAATATTGTTGCGTATGGTGCCTAAGTGAACTACCCTCGGATCCTGTATAAGAAGAGACGAACGCCCTTATTCCGGCGTGCAACGACAGGTGGACCAGTGAGAATTGAGACAAAGCGTCGCGGCCTACGCGCATTGAGCGTGACCGTGCTATTTGCTTCGCTCGCTGCAGCAACTCCCGGCATTGCTCTTGCAACTCCCAGTGAAGATGACATTGCACGAGCTCGTGAAGCTGAAGACGCAGCAAAGATGTCGGTCGCTCAGATTGAAGTAGAACTGGCAAGCGTGAAGACCGAAGCCGAGCTCGCGCTTCAAAAAGCGCAAAGTGCTGCGGAAGAACTCAATGGTGCGCGCTACGCACTCGACCAGGCCACGCAAACTGCACGCCAGGCTCAAGCCGATGCAGACAAGGCCAAGGCCGACTACGAGGCAGGGAAGAAGGAAATCGCTTCCATCGCTCAGACTGCATACCGTGAAGGCGGCTCTTCGCTCGACTCTCTTGCACCGTACCTCTCCGCTGACGGACTGCGCACGGTCGAAACGAAACAAACAACGCTCAACTCCTTCTCGGCCTCGGCAAACGTCAAAATGCAAAAGGTCGCAGCTTTGGAGCAGGTCGCCAATGTCATGAATGACGCGGCCGTCCAAGCGCAGGCCAAGCAGGCCGCCGCGACCGCAGAGGTCGAGGCTCGCACCGCCGAAGCGCAGAGCGCGGCAAGTGCAGCTGCAAGCGCGCAGAGCATGACCTCGGCGCGCCGTGATGCGTTGGTCCAGGAGCTGGCACGCAAGCAAAATACGACGGTTGAACTGATTAACCAGCGCGAGGCTGACCTCGAGGCTCAGCGTCAGGCTGCGGCGGCTGAAGCGGCGCGCCAGGCTGCCGCTGCGGAAGCGGCACGTCAAGCTGCTGCTGCCGAGGCCGCTCGCCAAGCACAGTCACAGCGCCAGCAAAACTCGTACGTCGCTCCCGCAGCGCCGAGCTACAGCGAGCCCTCGTACTCCGGCGGTGGAGGAGGAAACTCAGATGCCGCAGCGGGTGCAATCGCGTGGGCAAAGTCGAAACTCGGTGCGCCCTATGTGTGGGCGGGCGAAGGCCCCGGCTATGACTGCTCCGGTTTGGTCACTATGGCCTACCGGTCCCAGGGCATCTATCTGACGCACTGGTCGCAGGCGCAATACTCCGAGGGAACGCGCGTGCCCGTCAGCCAGGCGCAGCCCGGAGACTTGATCTTCTGGAACTGGGACGGCGGCAATATCGACCACGTCGCGATCTATCTGGGCAACAACCAGATCATCGAGGCACCGACCTTCGGTGTTCCGGTTCGAATCACTTCGATCTACGGTTGGAGTTCAGTGCTGCCATACGCGGTTCGCGTCGCGTGATGGCGTGAGTTGCGGCGGCGGGCTTCGGCTTGCGTTGTCTTGCCGTTCCGCTAATTCGCACACGAAGTCGGCAGAAGGGCCTGACCCTGCAAAAGTCACACGAAGTCGGTGAATGTCATACGTTATAGCCTGTGACATTTGGCAACAACGTGTGGAGGCTGGGCAAGTGGCTTGGTGGGTCAGCATAAGGGCTGGCCTGGGAAAGGGCTCGTCCGGCAAACGAGCTCGGCCCAGCAAAAGACACACGAAGTTAGAGAAAGACATGCGTTATAGCCTGTGACATTCGGCTACAACGTGTGGAGGTGGCTGTGCAACAGGCCCGGGCGTTTGGGGAAGACGCCCGGGCCTCGTTATATCTGCCTTGGCCAAATTGTCGTGGGCCGCAGCGCTGCTTGTGATGCTCTTGTCGTTTCCGCAACAGGGCGTTCGTTTGCTGCTGTCACATGAAGTTGGTGAATG
>CAUTOM010000067.1:0-7854 GCA_963540435.1 uncultured Actinomyces sp. | reverse complement strand
GCGACGATTCGCTGAGCCAGACCTTCCACGACTGCGGTCTTACCAACGCCGGGCTCACCGATGAGAACAGGATTGTTCTTGGTTCGACGGGACAGCACCTGGATCACGCGGCGAATCTCGCTATCACGGCCAATCACCGGGTCCAGTTTTCCTTCGCGAGCCACCTCAGTGAGGTCGCGACCGTACTTCTTCAGGGCCTCGAAAGAGCCTTCCGGATCGGCACTGGTAATAGGATCGGGGCGAAGCTCATCCAAAGCCTTCTGCAAGCGATCTGCGGTTGCGCCGTTTTCACGCAGGATTTCGCCGGCGCTATCGTCATTTGCTGCCAACGCAATGAGCAGGTGCTCGGTGGAGACATACGCATCTCCCTTCGCATCTGCGCTTTTACGGGCATCGTTAATCACTTGGATCAGGCCGCGCGAGGTTTGCGGCTGGGCGACACTCGAACCGCTGGTTGAGGGCAGCGCCACCAGCGCATTGCGCGTACGCGCACCGATCTGCTGCGGGTTTGCGCCAATTGCTTGAAGCAGGGAGTAGGCAATGCCCTCACCCTGTTCAAGAAGTGCTTCCAAGAGGTGCAGAGAATCCACCTGCGGGTTCCCAGCGGCCTGTGCCGACTGGACCGCGCTGCTCACTGCCTCTTGGGCTTTGCTTGTAAATTGTTCAGTCATCATTCCTCCTGCCGCTCATAACGGGCGGCTTTTTTCGTTCTGACTTACACAACGTCAACAAACTTGAGTCTATTCCACTCAACTTTATTTTTCTGCACAAATCAGCATTCGAGTGCATATTTCACAAAAAAGAAAACGCTGAGTCTGACGCATAAAACGCCAGCTCAGCGCTGCCCCACATAAGAGCAGTTTTAATGCGTACGACGCAGGTAAATACCCAGACCGATCACGCTCAAGCCCAGCATTCCAACCACGCTTGACCACGTCATCGCATCGGGAGCCTTCGACAGGGCAACAGACTCACTAAAGCCCGTCATTCCAACCATCTTCACGCCGTCGGGAGAACAAGTCAGAGTGTATTCACCAGGGGTGAGCCCGGAGACACTCCACTGATTAAGAGTGACCTGCATGGGGTGTTCGCCACCATCACCGCCCCGCAAGCTACACTCCTGTGCACTCCCGTCGGTGATCTGTACGATGTAGCCTCCACTGGAATCAACCGTCACACTTTGGCCATTGGACACCTCACGAAGGCTCGACTGCATCGCTGAGAAATCGGTTCCAGAGAAGGCAATAGCGAAGAAGAGCACAGGAGCGCACACAACAGACATGACAATGCCGAGGAGAATAACCCAGCCCCCACGTTTACGCACGCGCGGCACTGCTGCGCCCGAAGAGGGATCGACAGGCGCCTGCGCGGGGGGCGCATAACCCAGTGGTCCGCCCGACGTACGCAAACGAATTCTTCCCGATTCCCCTTCCCGAGGCAGCCGCCGACTAGGATCGCCACTTTCCTGCGCAGTGGGCAAGGCAGGGTCATCGGAAGACGAAGACGAGGCCTCGGCAGAGGGATCGAAGCGGGCAAAGCGCGGGGTACGCACGGGGGCAACGACCTCACCGTACTGCTCCCAGGGAACCGAGGAAGGAGAGGAGGGGGCTGCACTCTCCTGCGATTCAGTGTGCTCCTGCGGCGAACGGGCGCCGAAACGTGGCTGATCCTCAGCGGCCATCGCGATCCAATCGCGAGATCGTCGCACCGAGGCGTTCCTTGCGAAGCTCATCAACACCTGGAATTTCAAGGGGCTCAAGCTCATGTCCGCAAGCGCGTTCAAGGAGTAAATCAGCCAACTGTGGATTGCGAGCAAGAACCGGCCCATGCAGGTAGGTGGCGATAATCGACCCTTGAACAGCACCGTCGATGGCTCGAGACTGCTGAGCATCGCCTTCAGCACCGTGACGTTCGGCGGGCAAGGTCGAATTGCCGTTACCGAAAAGAACCCTGCCCAAGGGGCGTGCAAGTGGCCCCAGGCGACTGCCACCACCGTGGTTCTCAAAACCCGTCAAGGGCTCGGTCAGCCCCTCGATTTCGGGTTGAACAACGAGTTCACCAATGGAGCGCTTGCCCTGCGGCAAGGTCGTGAGATCCAAAAGCCCCAGGCCAGAAACCTTGCGATTACGCGCATCCGTGTACCAGTGGCCAAGGATCTGCAGGGAAGCGCAGATTGCAAGAAGAGGACGACCGGCCTCGACCGCACGCTTGAGCCCAGAATCGGCCGTGAAGGTCTCGACTGCTAACTCCTGAGCGGCGTCCTCTCCCCCACCGAGGGTGTAGATATCGAGGTCATCGGGGATTACATCTCCCACACCGACGTACTCGATCCGGGCATCGATTCCGCGGCGGCGCGCACGTTCCGCCAAGACCAGAGCATTGCCGCCGTCAGCGTAAGTCCCCAAGACCTCGGGAAGAAGAACACCAATTCTCAACGCGCTCATTCTGCTTCCTCCGCTTCACGATGAGAGTCCAAAACCCGCTTGAAGTCACGCAAAGCCGTGTAGTTCAGCAGGATTTCAACGCGGCCAGGGGTACATGCTCGAAGGGCTTCCATAGGCAAGGGGAAGAGTTCACAGTGCACACCCGCATACTCCAGGCGAACCGCAAGATCAGCACCACGCTCACCGCAGGCGTAAACCTTGCGTGCTGGCGCGCCCAAGACCGAAAAATCGACGTCCCACAGCCACGAGAGATCCTGACCGTCAGCAACCTGGCCATTCACGGCAACGATCACCTGGTCGACGGCCGGATCAATCATGTACATGGCTTCTTGCCAACCGGCAGGGTTCTTCGCCAGCATGAGTCGCGCGAGACGCCCGTGAATTTCGTAAGTCGAGTAGCGTCCCGCGACTTCTTCAACCTGTGACATCGCGCGGCACGCCGCCTGCGGGTCCACGCCCATCGCAACCGCCGCAGCCAAGGCCTCGAGTGCGTTCGACAGATTCGCGCGCCCCGGAAGAGACAAGCGAAGAGGAATGCGCAGCCCGTCTTTTCGGCACGCAACAGCGGCGGGGTGAGCGGCATCGGACAGGTCTTCATCTTCAAGCCACCACATCGGCTCGGGACGCTGGTATTTCTCCAAGCCTTCTTCACCCGAAACGGAGGTCAAAGGAACCACTCGCCATGAGTCATCGGAATGGATCACGCGTCCACCCCGAGGAAATGCGGTCGAGTCCCCCATCCATGCATGTCCCGCCGCAACCCATTGAACGTTGGGACTGTCCCAAGCAGCAGAGGCAATCAAGGGATCGTCACAGTTCGCGATGACGATACTGTCGGGATGCTCATTAACGGCCTTGCGCAGGCGACGCTCCACCGCGCCGATTTCACCCACGCGATCCAGTTGGTCACGCGAAAGGTTCAGTAAAACGATCGCCTGAGGGTTAACAAAACGGCTCACCACCGGCATGTGCATTTCATCGACCTCGAGCGCTGCAAGAGGCGCGTGAGAACGCATAAGAGCGGTCGTGATTCCCGGCGTCATATTGTCGCCGTTGGTATTGGAGGCAACCTCACCGATTGCAAAGAGAGCCGCGCGCAGCAGCCGAGTCGTGGTCGACTTTCCGTTCGTTCCAGAAACGACAGCGCTGCGGCGATGAGCAGCTAGATCGGCGAGCAGATTCGGGGCAAGTTTCAGCGCGACTTTGCCGCCGATCATCCCTCCCGATCCGCGGCCAAGCCTGCGCGATGCCCAGCTGGCGCCCTTCCCTGCAGCAATTGCCACACGCGAACGCAAAGTCAATGAAGTCATGGAAACAACACTACATGCCTCCATGCTTCATAGCTTCTCCACAGCTTGGACATAAGCCACACAGATTTGCGGTGGGCACAGTTAATGCCATGAACACGAACGCAGAACGCACCCAGGCCTCGGCTATGAGCACATTCACCGCCTCGGTGATGCGCAAGGCCGCCCAGGCTATCCGGGCCAATGCACGAGTCTTGCGTTACCTGGCTTCCTCGCTTTCTTCCACCGCTGTGGACTACGCGCTGCTCCTGATCCTTAACGCGACGATCGGCGGCGTCTTCTTTCCGGTCGCACTGGCACGCGTATCCTCATGCACAATGAATTACGCAATGAACCGCAAGGTTTTTAACGCACGAGGCGGAGTTGTGGCAACCGCGATCCGTTACGCGATCATGGCGGCGAGCGTGATGACCATGTCCTACCTGATGATCCAGGCTTTGGTCTCCGCCGGAATGGCACTGTGGATGGCCTCGCTGACTGCAAGCAGTTCCCTGTTCATCGTGAACTACCTGGGGCAGAACTTCTTCGTCTTTGGCACCTTGGCTGACTTCCGCGTGTTCATTTCCGAGGCCGCCGCCTCCGCAAGCGTATTCGTCTCCCGTGCAGCAACTGTGTTTGCTTCTGCAATCCGCGGCATTGTTGCTCGCCTGCGCGGACGTGAACTGGTTTTAGCCGCCTAACTCTCATAACGAAAACGGGGAGGTATCTTGAGATACCTCCCCTTACTCGTCGCCTCGAGGACCATCACCCGAGGGACGAGCTATCGTGAAACCACAACGGTTCCTTCGATGACCCGAACTCCTTCGGGTGACGCTTCAATGAGCGCGCGGACTCGCTGGTTACCAGCGGGCCTCCACGCGACCAGACCGTGATTCCGCACTGGCACCATGCCACGCCGAGTCTCCTCGCTGCGCCGCGCATGTGCACGACGCATGGGGCGAATCTGACCATCCGGGCTTGCGACAAAAATTCTGTCGAAAACGGGTTCAAATTCTTCGACCCGCTCAGCCAAGGCATCGCGTTGTGCTCTCAGGCGATCAACTTCGTCTTCCAGCTCCATGATTCGCTGGATCCCAGCCAAGTTGATTCCCTCTTCCTGGCTGAGGCGTTGAATCTCCTTCAAGCGCTCGACATCGCGTCGGGTGTAACGCCGCCCGCGTCCCTTCGTGCGAAGGGGTGTAACAAGGCCGATTCGGTCGTATTGACGCAAGGTCTGCGGGTGCATCCCCGCAAGCTGTGCTGCAACGGAAATCACGAAGGTCACTTCATCTTGATACCCCATTACGCACTCACCTTCTTCACAAGATCTGCGCGCGGATCACTCTGATCAAGAGAATCCGCCAGCGACTTGATCGAATCAAGCTGTTCAGGTGTGAGATCCTTGGGGACCACCACACTGATGGTTGCCAAGAGGTCACCCGTCTCCTTCTTCGTGGCCACACCGCGCCCCTTCAGACGCAGGGTGCGACCAGAATCCGAGCCGGCGGGAACCTTGACGGTAACGGTCGAACCGTCGATCAAGGGAAGCTCAACCTTGGCGCCCAGCGTGGCCTCGGCAAAGGTCACGGGAAGGGTCATGCGAAGGTCGTTACCCTCACGGCTGTAGACCGGATCCTCCTCGACGTGGATCGTGACGATCAGATCGCCAGCGGCTCCACCATTAACTGAGGCTTTCCCCTTGCCGCGCAGACGCACACTCTGGCCGTCCTTGATTCCCTTGGGAACCTTGACGGTCATAGGCTTACCGGAGACTGCCAACTTGATGTTGACCCCGCTCAGGCTCTGCTTGAGCGTGATGCGCGTTGAAGCATGCAAGTCTTCGCCCTTTTGAGGGGCTTGCTGGTAGGACGCTCCGTGCGCGCCGCCGAAGTCACCGAATTGAGAGGCACCCGCGAAGGGCGAGGATCCCCGCGAAGACCCGCCGCCGAAACCGCCGAAAGCACCCAGGATGTCGTCCAGGTTGATACCTGAGCCACCGTTGGTGGAGAAACGAACATTTCCGCCGTTTCCCCCACCGAAAGCGCCGAAGATATCTTCGAAGTTCACGCCGGATGCTCCGCTGCCACCGGCACCGCCGCGGAAACCGCCGGCGCCCATCGCGCGAATCGCATCGTATTGCTGGCGCTGCTCAGGGTTGGACAGGACCGTGTAGGCCTCGCCAATTTCCTTGAAGCGCTCTTCAGCTTCGGGGTTCCCCTTGTTCTGGTCGGGGTGCCAGGTGCGCGCAAGTTTGCGGTAGGCCTTTTTGATTGTGGCCTCATCAGCGTCCTTGCTTACGCCAAGGACCTTGTAGAAATCCTTTTGGAGCCAATCTTCTCCACTCACTGCGCGTCACCTCCTTTTTTGACTCTGCAGTTCGTTGAATGTTCCTTATTCAGGGTTGTACACCAGGACTTTCGCCGCGCGGATAATGGTGTCTCCGCGACGATATCCAGATTGCAAGACCTGTCCCAAGACCGGGTGATCCACGTCAGCGCTGGGCTGAGCCATGAGCGCTTCGTGGAGCATGGGGTCGAAATCATCCCCCTCGTCTCCGAAGCGTTCCAGTTCGAAGCGCGTGCGAAGCGTGTCTTCAAGCTTGTTCGCGATCGAGGCAAAGGGACCGTCATTCAGATCCCCGTGCTTGCGCGCGGCCTCGATATCGTCCAAGACACCGATCATGGCTTCCAGCACCTGGTCGCGCCCGGACTGGACGTGGCCGGCAACGGATTCCTTGGAACGGCGAACGAAGTTCGAATATTCCTGGTTCAGGTTGTACAGGTCTGCGTGGGCGCGGGCGAGTTTTTCTTCCGCCTGCGCCACTTGGTCGAGAGCCTTGGACAGTTCACTGTCTTCGAGCTGCTCTTCGAAGTCCGACATGTCAACTTCGCCCGTTTCCTCGCCCTGAGTGCTTTCCGAGGCCGCGGCTGCCTGTGCAGCTGCGCTCTCCTGAGCGTGGGGCTGGGCGTCGCCCGGGGTGGCCGACTGAGAGCCGACCACCGGTTCCTGGGCGTCGTCGGAAGGATTCGTGGGCTCGGTGCTCACTTGTCGTCCTCATCCACGACTTCGGCATCGATGACGTCGTCATCGGAGGAAGTGGAAGAAGTCTGCGAAGCGTCTGCTTCAGCAGCGGCCTGAGCAGCCTGAGCGTTCTGGTAGACCTCCTGGCCGATCTTCATCGCGGACTGGTTGAGCTTCTCAACGGAGCTCTTCACAGCCTCGACATCGCTGCCCTTGAGGGCTTCCTTCACGGCGTCAAGGTCACCCTGGACTTCCTGGCGGGTCGCCTCAGAGACCTTGTCAGCGTCTTCCTTCAGGGTCTTCTCGATGGTGTAAACCAGCTGCTCGGCAGAGTTACGAATCTCAAGCTCCTCGCGGCGCTTCTTGTCGTCCTCTTCGTGCTGAGCGGCCTCGTTGACCATGCGATCGATCTCTTCCTTGCTCAAGGCACTACCGCCGGTGATGGTCACCGCGGTTTCCTTGCCGGTTCCAAGGTCCTTCGCGGAAACGTGAACAATACCGTTCGCATCGATGTCGAAGGTGACCTCGATCTGAGGAACGCCACGCGGTGCGGGAGCAATTCCAGAGAGCTCGAAGTTACCGAGCGACTTGTTGTCAGCGGTGAACTGACGCTCGCCCTGGAAGACCTGGACCAGAACGGAGGTCTGGCCGTCGGCAGCGGTCGAGTAGACGCGCGATGCCTTGGTCGGGATTGCGGTGTTGCGCTCGATGACCTTGTCCATGACGCCGCCCATGGTCTCGATGCCCAGGGACAGAGGAGTCACGTCGATCAGCAGAACGTCCTTGCGGTCGCCCTGGATGACGCCGGCCTGCAGGGCTGCGCCAACTGCGACGACCTCATCGGGGTTCACGCCCTTGTTGGGCTCGCGGCCACCGGTGAGCTTCTTGACGAGCTCAGCAACGGCGGGCATACGGGTGGAGCCGCCGACCAGGACGACGTGGTCGATCTCACTGACGGAGATTCCTGCGTCCTTGATGACCTTCTCGAAGGGAGCCTTCGTGCGTTCAAGCAGATCCGAGGTCATTTCCTCGAACTTCGCGCGGGTGAGGGTCTCGTCCAAGTGAACGGGGCCATCAGCGGTCACCGAGAGGTACTGCAGCGA
>CAUTOM010000066.1:0-7952 GCA_963540435.1 uncultured Actinomyces sp. | reverse complement strand
TGACGACGCTTTGCGAGGCCGCGAAGCTACCGTCCTCGAGCTGCCACTTCCAGCCATCAGCGGTGTTCACCCAGTGCGCGGGTGTTGCGGAAGGCGTGGGATCAGGGGTCGGCTCGGGATCAGGGGTGGGCTGAGGAGCGGGCGTTGGATCGACGGACGGGGAAGGCGCCGGAGTCGGCTCCGCCGAGGCAGTGGGGTCTGGGCTGGGTGCCGGAGTCGGATCCGCCGTTGGAGCGGGCGTGGGCGTCGGCTGCGGGTCAACCGAAGGCGTCGGCTGCGGAGTAGGTGCGACATCCTCACCCGGGTCCGTCAAGCCCAAGTACGCGGCATCGACTCGCATGAAGTCAATGTTCTTGTAGCCGCCAGTCTCATACAGCAGGCCCCAGGTGCCATCCCCCAGTGCATGCAGCGTCGAGTAGGCCATATCGCCACTCTCGAAGACCTTGCCTTCGTTCCAAGTAAAGCCATCATCGTAGGACACACGAATCGTTCCATTCGCGCGGGCACTCGACGAATCCGCATTCGAGAAGAGCAAGACGCGAGCGCGCGCCGATCCCTGAGGTGCATTCGGGTATGCACGAATGATAGAGGCATTATTGCGAGGATCCGTCAGGTCCCAGTTGTGGCGGAAAGGACCCCAGGTCTGGCCGCCATCGTAGGAAATCGCCTCGAGGCGCTGCCCCGCGGTTCCCTGCGTACGAGAGTTGAGCAGCAGGCGACCGTCGGAGAGCTCAACGACCTTGTTCTCATCCGCACTGCCTTCACTCGGTGCCCCCGGCTTCCAGGTTGCGCCGTGGTCATCGGAGTAAACAGAAACGGCCATGAGCGAGGTGCTGCCCGCATTTGCGACCGCATACTGCTGAATCAAGCGACCGGCGTGTGCGCCGTAGCGCAGCTGGATGCCTTCACCCGAAGAGGCAAAGCGAGTAAACCACTGGTCTTCATTCCCCTGCGTGACCTGATCAGTAATAGTGCGAGGGTTCACCCAGGTCTGCCCATTGTCGTGCGATTCAACAACATGTGCGTGGAGGATGTTGCGCGCGTTGGGATCGGTTCCCAGCTGCGACTGGAAGAGCCCCGCGTCAAATGACTTTACAGAGAACAGGAAAATCGTCCCGGTGGTGCGATCAACGACGAACGAAGGATCCGAGAAACCGACCTTATTCGCGCCGGGGGTTCCGGCAAGAGCGGTTTGGATCGGTGTCCATGACTTCCCGCCATCCTTCGAGATGCGGTAGACGATCGAGTTCGCCTGGGGTGCATCCTGGCAGGTCTCGGGACGACCATCCCATGCGGCGATAATCCAGCCGTTGGTGGCCGTGGTCAGCGCGGGGATGCGATGACACTTGAATCCATTCAGACCAGGCGAGGCCAGGCGCGCAACCTCGCCGATCGCGTAGTCCTTGGGGGTTTCCACCGGGTCCGGCTCTGCTGCACGCGACCCAGGAAGCACGGTGATGGCCTCGGCATTGGCGGAAATTCCGCCGGCAATCACATCGTTACCATTGCGGTCACGGGTCGCCGCCCACGTCGAGGTCGGGGTGAATGAACCGGCTGCCACGTCGGCCTCGGTGATCGTGTAGGTCGCGGACTTGCACTGCTTGGTGGTGTGCGCGGCGAGGTTGTGCCAGCGACAGTTCGGCGCACCGGTCGTCAGGACGCCTGCGAGGTTTGATTCCTTCGGGAATACGGTCAGCGCACTGTCAGTCTCGTTCGTGTAGGTGAAGGTGAATGTGAGTGTGTCCCCCACATATACCTTGTCCCCGAGGGTGTCTGTACGCGTTGCGGTAACGGTGATCGGTGCTGGGGTTGTTTCGCTTGCCGAGGCCGTGGCCGCGTCGCCGGGTTGGGTGTCACTTTCGGGGGTTGCCAGTGCCGGCAGAGAGAACGACGCACACAGGAGTGCAGCGCCTGAGACGGCTGCCAGGGCCCGCCCATATCGACGGAGGGTCATCTTTGGTCCTTCTGGATGAATGATATGGATGTGCGACTGAAAAGCGACACCTGAGTCAGGTCTCAGTCATCACGTAAGTCATCTTACAAATTCGCGGGACCTTCAGACAGTTTCATCAGGATACTATTCGCTGCCTTTCAGCATATTTACACCAATTTTGTTGATGTGCGTGCGAATAGTGGCGAGGCCGGGCATCTGTAACTGGCTTTGACACATGAAGTCGAGAAATGACACACGCTATCCAAGGCCGCTCGCAGGCCCTCCAGGCCTCTCCCCACGCCCTCCAGGCCTCTCTCCCCGTACTCCACATGAAGTCGACAAAAGACACAGGCTATAAGGCATGGCATTCACCGACTTCCTGTGTCTTTTCGGGAAGGAAAGGCTCCGACCCGCGCGCGAACACGAAAACGGCTGTGGGCCGGTGCGTACGCGCCGGCCCACAGCCGTTTAGTCAAAACTCCGGTCTTGACCAGAAGTCAGGTCAGCTTACGTAGCCGCCCGAACCACGCCTGAGATCAGCTCAGCGAGCTGCGCTACCTTCGGTGTAGTCCTCATCGGCCTGGGTCCAGCCGAAAGCCTTACGCAGCTTCTGGCCGGTGGCCTCGATCGGGTGAGACTCTTCCTCAGCGCGCAGTGCCTTGAACTCAAGAGCACCATTGTCCTGGTCCTCGATGAAGCGGCGGGCGAAGGTGCCATCCTGAATATCGGAAAGGATGTCCTTCATTGCCTGCTTGGAGGACTCGCCAATGACGCGCGGGCCGGAGATGTAGTCGCCGTACTCAGCGGTGTCAGAGCAGGACCAACGCTGCTTGGTGATGCCGCCTTCGTTGATCAGGTCAACGATCTGCTTCATCTCGTGGCAAACCTCGAAGTAGGCGATCTCGGGCTGGTACCCAGCGGCAACCAGGGTCTCAAAGCCAGCCTGGATCAGGTGAGAGACGCCGCCACACAGAACGGCCTGCTCGCCGAAGAGGTCGGTTTCGGTCTCTTCGGTGAAGGTCGTCTTGATGACGCCTGCACGCGTGCCGCCAATTGCCTTTGCGTAGGACAGAACCAGGTCCCAAGCCTGACCGGAAGCATCAACCTCAACGGCGACAACGTCCGGGGTGCCCTTGCCCTGGGTGTAGGTCTCGCGGACCTTGTGACCCGGGCCCTTGGGGGCAACCATGATGACATCGTGACCGGTGGGGACCTCGATGTAGCCGTAGCGAATATTGAAGCCGTGCGCGAAGAGCAGGGCCGCGCCTTCCTTCAGGTTCGGGGCAATCTGCTCGGCGTAAACGAAACGCTGCACCTGGTCGGGCAGGAGGATGGAGACAACGTCGCCCTCAGCCACGGCCTCGGGAACATCCTTCACCTCGAGGCCGGCTGCCTCAGCCTTTGCCCAAGAGGAGGAACCGGGACGCAGGCCAACGACCACGTCAACGCCGGAATCCTTCAGGTTCAGTGCATGCGCATGTCCCTGCGAACCGTAGCCAATAACGGCCACCTTCTTGGACTGGATCAGCGACAGGTCTGCACCGTCGTCGTAGATGATCTCTGCCATTCTTATTTCTCCTTTAGTTGATCCGTAATCGATTGCTCACCGCGACCGATCGCGACAGCACCCGATTGGACGAGTTCGATGACGCCATAGGGCTCCATGGCCCGCAGCAGCGCCTCCAGCTTGGGTAGTGAACCGATCGACTCAATGACGACCGACTCAGGTTGAACGTCGACAACATGCGCGCGGAACAAGTCCACGACTTGCAAGACACCCGTGCGACGAGATTCATCAGCGCGAACCTTCATCATGAGCAAACGACGTTCGACGGATTCCTCGGGGTGGAGCTCAACAATCTTGAGCACATTGATGAGCTTATTGAGTTGGCGCTTCACCTGCGCGATGGGAGCAGAATCGGCCTCGACGATGATCGTCATACGTGAGATGCCGGGTTGCTCAGTCTCCCCCACTGCGAGGGACTTAATGTTGAACGAGCGGCGTGCGAACAAGCCGGACACGCGAGTCAAAACACCGGGCTTGTTTTCCACCAGAACAGAAAGCGTATGCCTCATCAGTCTTCCACCTCCCAGTCGGGGGCGATATCTCGCGCGTAGCGGATATCGTCATTGGGGACGCCGGCTGCGACCATCGGCCACACCATCGCGTCTTTCGAAACTCTGAAGTCCAAGAGGACCGGGCGATCATTAATCGACATCGCCCACTTAATTGCGTCCTCAACGTCCTCGGCGCGACGCACGGTGCGAGCCTCCAAGCCATAGGCCTTAGCGAGCATCTCAAAGTTGGGGATCTGCTCACCCTCGGTCGGGTTCAGCGTCGTATTCGAGTAACGCTCCCCGTAGAACAGTGTCTGCCACTGACGCACCATCCCCAGCACCGAGTTGTTGATCAGCGCGACCTTGATCGGGATGCGGTTGATCGAGCATGTTGCCAGCTCCTGGTTCGTCATCTGGAAGGAGCCATCGCCGTCAACGGCCCACACGACTGTGTCCGGCGCACCCACTTGCGCGCCCATGGCTGCGGGGATGCAGTAGCCCATGGTTCCCAGACCACAGGAGGAAATGAAGTGCGAGGGTTCTTCGAATTCGATGAACTGAGCGGCCCACATTTGGTGCTGTCCCACGCCAGTGACGTAGATGGCCTCGGGGCCAGCGATTGAGGACAGCTTCGAGAGCACCTCTTGAGGAGCCATGAAACCGTCAGTGGGTTCAGCCCACCCCAGCGGGTAGGTCTCGCGCAGGCGGTTCAGGTAACGCCACCACCCCGACAGGTCAGGCTTGCCGAGGCGTTCGTAGGCCTCGGGAAGAGCGGCGTTTAGCGCGGCCAATGCGGGCTTAAGGTCTGCGACCACTGCGACGTCGGCGTAGCGGTTCTTTGACATCTCGGCGGCGTCGATATCGACGTGGACAATGCGGGCACGAGGCGCGAAAGAATCCAACTTTCCGGTGACGCGGTCATCGAAGCGAGCGCCCAGTGCGACAACGAGATCCGCGCGCTGGAGAGCTCCCACCGCGGGAACAGTGCCGTGCATGCCGGGCATCTTCAAGTTGTGCGGGTCCGAATCGGGGAAGGCACCGCGAGCGGGAAGAGTCGTCACGACAGCCGCGTTAGACAGGGCCACCAGGTCGCGCAGTTCCTTTTCGGCGCGCGCTCGGACGAGGCCGCCGCCGACGTAGAACACGGGAGCCTGCGCGCGTGCGATCTCCTCTGCGGCGCGCTCGATCTGGCGCGGAATGGGCTCGAAAGCGGGCTGATAGCCGGGAAGATCCATGGGTGCAGGCCAGATGTATTCGAACTCTTCGACCTGTGCGGATCGGGTGATATCCACCAGGACGGGACCCGGGCGGCCAGTCTTGGCGATGTGGAAGGCTTCGGTGAGGCGAGCGGGGATTTCACGCGGGTCCGTCACCAAGAAGGAGTGCTTGGCAAGGGGCATTGAGGCGCCCACGACGTCGGCTTCCTGGAAGGCATCGGTGCCGATCAGGGAGGCGCCAACCTGGCCTGAGATGACGACGATTGGGACGGAATCGATGTTTGCGTCCGCAATCGCAGTCAGAGTGTTTGTTGCTCCCGGCCCAGAGGTCACGATCGCGACGCCAACCTCGCCGCTGGCTAGGGCGTATCCTTGCGCCGCATGGCCTGCGCCCTGTTCGTGGCGCACGAGGATGTGGTGGAGCGAGGAGCTCATCAAAGGATCGTAGGTGGGCAGGATCGCGCCACCGGGCATGCCGAAAACGTCAGTCACGCCCAATGCTTCAAGAGTGGTCACAATGGCTTGCGCGCCGGTCATCACCCGACGTGTTTCTTCAGTCATTATCAGCCTTCCAGTCGGTCTACGCTTCCGCTTCAAAGGACATGAGCCCTTTGGGGAATCATGGGGTGTCATGCATGAAAAAATCCCCTTCACAGGTGCGGTCGCGGCGCAAACTCAGGTGTTTGCGAACGCGTAGCGCATATGCGCGGGGATTGAGGCGTGCGTTCCATCCGACAATTCACACGGCAGGAATCGCACGCCTGGGTACGATGACCGAGACGAGAATTCCTGAAATGCGAAGCTTCATCACGCTTCTACCGTAGAGCCTCTTGCCGCCATGGGCTTTTTAATCTCACACTCCGGAATATGTGGGACCTTGGCCTCAAAATCGAAAATTTGTCAGACAGCAATTGAGTCCCTTTCGACACAATCTGCATAATTCTGCGCTTCATCCATTTGGCCCCTCTCCCGAGTCAGACGATACTGAGAAGCGGATACAGAAAATCCTGATCACCAGACAATGGAGCCATCACAGTGGAGATCTTATTTACGAAGCTCGCTGATCAGCCTGTCCTATTCCTGTTCCTCCTGATCGGCATCGGCATGGCCTTCGGCCACGTGAAGATCAAGGGAATCGGACTTGGCGCGGCGGCCGTCCTCTTCTTTGCAATCGTCTTGTCGGCCTGGGCCGAAACCTACGGCATCCACCTTCGTGTGACCCGCGAATTGGGCACTCTCGGTTTGGCGCTTTTTACCTTCGCAATCGGTATGAATTCGGGCGCCTCGTTCTTCCACAACCTCAAGAGCGCGGTCGGCCCGATCCTCACGATGGTCGCCCTCTATGCCATCGCCGCAGCTACCGGTGAATTCATTGGCCGCATGTGGGGAATGGACCCCGCTCTCATCGCCGGCACCTTCGCCGGTTCAGTGACCAACACTCCGGCTCTGTCCGCCGCTGGCCAGGCCTCGGGAAAGTTGGACTTGGCGACCGTCGGTTACTCGATTGCCTACCTCTTCGGCGTCATCGGAATGCTCATCGCCTCGGCCGCCGCCCTGTCCTACGGCAAGCGCGACAAGGATGCCCCCTCTCCCCTGGCGAACCGCACGATCCGCGTCGAGCGCGACGATCACCCATGCTTGGGCGATATTTATACGACTCTGGGTTCCAAGATCACCTTCTCGCGCCTGCGCCGAGGCGAAACCGGCCCCATCATGCGTCCGTCGATGACCGATACCGTGGATAAGGGTGACCTGGTGACAGTCGTTGGCCCGCGCGAGCTCGTCGCCCGCGTCGCAACCGAATTGGGCCACCCCTCCTCGCATTCCCTCATCGAGGACCGCACCTACTTGGATTTCCGTCGCGTCACGATTTCCAACCCGAAGCTCGCCGGGCACACCGTGGAAGAGCTGGACCTTGCGGGTAAGTTCTCCGCAACCATTTCCCGCGTTCGCCGAGGCGACGTCGACATGATCGCCGAGCCTGGCCTTGTTCTTCAGCAGGGTGACCGCGTCCGCGTGGTTGCGCCGACCTCGAAGATGCGGGAGATTACAAAGTTCTTCGGCGACTCCGCGCGAGGCCTATCTGACCTCAACCCGATCAGCTTGGGCGTGGGTATGGCACTGGGAATTTTGATTGGCGAGATTCCGATTTTCACGCCGACTGGAGCGTACTTCTCCATTGGTTCAGCAGCCGGCACTTTGATCGTTGGCCTGATCTTTGGCCGTTTGGGCCGCATCGGCCCTATCGTCACTGCAATGCCTTTCACGGCCGGTCAGGTCTTGGCAGAGTTCGGCCTTCTGGTCTTCCTCGCACAAGCGGGCGCTAACGCAGGTGGACAGATTGAAAAGGCTTTCACCTCCGGCACCTGGCTGCAGATCCTCTTGCTGGGCATCATCATGACCTCGATCATGGCCATTGGCCTCTACGTCATCATGCGTTGGGCTTTCAAGATGGGTGGAACGAAGCTCGCGGGTCTTCTGGCTGGTGCTCAGACGCAGCCTGCGGTCCTGGCTTTCGCAAACTCTCGTACGAATATGGATCCTCGTGTCTCCTTGGGTTACGCCTTGGTCTACCCGGTCGCCATGATCGGCAAGATCCTCGTCGCTCAGATCATGGGTGGTATGTAATCACTCTGAGTGCTCATAGCTCGTGGGCCCCGCCCCCACAGGTGCGGGGCCCACGAGCGTTCACAAAACTCACACCGCCGTCACCCGGCGTTTAGCGCATTTGACACGGCTCGATG
>CAUTOM010000065.1:0-8115 GCA_963540435.1 uncultured Actinomyces sp. | reverse complement strand
GCGTGTGATCGAGGGGGACATCGAGGCGGTGCTCGTAGACGGTGTGAGCGTGGTGAGTGTAAGAGGTCGTACGCATGGGACAAGGGTAGCGCCACGGAGCGCCTCAAAGACACACGAAGTTGGTTCGGAAAGGGTGCGTGGTGAGGCGGTGCGTGCGCCGTTCCGCCTGCAGCAATGTCACACGAAGTCTGTGAATGTCGCAGGGAATAAGCTGTGTCATTCGTCGACTTCGTGTGGAGGGGGCGTGCGGGGCGAGGCGGTGCGTGGTGAGGCGGTGCGTGCGCATTTGCTTAGCGCCCCGCGAATGTCACATGAAGTTGGTAAATGTCGCTGGAAACGAGCTGTGTCATTCGTCGACTTCGTGTGGAGGGCCCCCGTGTGTCTTCGTGTGTGGGGGAAAAACGAGGCATGGGCTTTGTAAGCCAGGCTTCTAGAGCCAGTTCAGCATGAGGATGTAGCTGAGGGTCCCGAGGCCGACGCTCCACAGGAGGCGCCGTTTCGTTGCCAGGTGGACAACAACAGTGATGACAGTCGCGACAATTGCCGCCCACCACTGGGAGCCCGCAGAGCCTGCGTTATCGCTGAGCGTCGCTAAGACGAGGATCAACAAAATGCCCGGAGGCATCCACACGGCCATATTCCGAACGAAGCTTGACTCGCGCAGGGGCTCGAGGATCTTGAAGGGGAGCGCGCGCAAGGTAAAGTCGATGACGAAGACGACCAGGAGGATTCCGAAGAGGTAGGGGAGTGAGTGGGACATCAGGCCTCCTCACCGGTGTGCGGCGCGTGCAGCTGATGGTCTGAATCGGCGCTGGGACTGGAAGAGGCTTCGCGTCTTCTTGAGAACACATGGCGCACCACAAGGGCACCGACGTATAGCAGCAGCGCAAGCAAAAGCTTTTGTTTAGGCCAGATGGCCATCGCGATGAGGAACGACCCAGCTGCCAAAACAACCGAGGGAATGTCCTCGAGAGAGCGAATCGAGTCGACGGTGAGGGTGATAAACAGCGCGGTGAGGGCAAAATCCAATCCCTGGATCTGAGCAGGAATGAAAGACCCTGCAAGAACGCCAACTAATCCCGAGGTTACCCACGTCGCGAGATAGGTGACTTGCATGGCAAGGAGACGAGGCTTCGTCCAGCCTTCGGGGCGCGCTGCGGTGATCGCATAGGCCTCGTCAACCAGGGCATACATGGAGAATAAACGCGCGAGCCTGCCCTCGACCAGGTGAAGAGGAAAGGAAAACGCGTAGAAAAGATGCCGGAAGTTGACGAGCAGCATCGTCACCGCAATGACGGCGATTGGAGTGTACGAGGCCGCCAAAGTGATGACAAGGAGCTCCGCAGATCCTGAATAGGCAGCGAAAGAAAGTGCTGGTGCCATCCACCAGGGCATCCCAAGCTGCATGACCAAAATGCCGTATGCAATCCCCAGGGGAATGTAACCCGCCGCAATGGGTGCGGTCATGCGGATTCCGGTGAGGATTTCCGCGCGGGTTGAGGATGGCATTCCTCCACTCTACTCGGTCGAGGAGGTTGATCTCTGAGAGGCGTATGCCGGGGTGGTCAGCTTGGCCGAGACCGAGGTCGATACGGCCAGAGCCACCATTGTTGGACTGGTGTGCCGGAGCAGGGGAAGTATTGGAACCGCCACCGGAGGAGGACGAACCGGACTTACTGTTGTTGTGTTGTCGTGCGTGGTGTCATGATGATGAAACCCCGTAGCCGGTGTGTAACCGTGCTACGGGGCTTTGCTGAGTGTGGATCAGGAGCAGAGGTATTGGTCTTTACCCACAATGTAGCAATGCATTCCAGGTTTGATCTCACTGCCGCTCTTGACGTATTGCTTCCAATTACCGGTATTACCAATCTCGTTTTGATTTTGGTTACCAGCGGAGTTAGAGGCGCTAGAACCGCTACCGTTGGATGCGGATGATCCACCCGTGGAGCCAGAGCCGCCACCAGAGTAGGACGACCCACCGCCGTTAGAGTATGAACGAGACTGCGATCCGCTGGTTGAACCATAGGAGCGAGTCGAACCAGAGCTGGAAGCCCCGGATCCACCGTTAGACGATGCGCTCTGCGATGCAGCGGCCTGAGCAGCCTTGGCTTCCTGGTAGGCATTGATAGCATTCTTCAATGCTTCCTGAGCGTTCTTCACGTCAGTCGCCTTCTGGTCAGCAGCCTTTGCCTTCTCGATGGAGGCCACAGCCTTAAGAATCAGCAGTCACTGTAGTAGAGATCGAGTGCGATTCGTTGTTCACGTTCTTGAGAGCGTCGTATGCAGCCTTGACGTTTCCGTCAGAGGCCATCTGCGAGTCCTCGTCAACGATCTTGATCTGCTCGTCTGCGTCCTTCTGAGCCTGAGCGAGGTTCGACTTTGCAGCGTCCATCTTGGCGTTCGCTTCGTCAGTTGCCTTCTTGAGGCGGTACGCATCACGAGCAGTGGTGAACGACTGAGTCTGATCTTCAACAGCCTTGAGCGCTGCCTCAGCATCGGTCACGTCCTGCGAGCTTAGGCACTTGACCTGCTCTCCGTCCTTGTCGGCTTCTGCCTTCTTAGCATCCTCAGCCTTGGTAATAGCGTCGTTCAGAGCAGCTGTTGCAGCCTTTCCTTCGTCAGCAGCGGTGAAACCGTCAGTGTGCGCGAGGCGGGAACCTTCGCCTTCCTTGACGGATTCATCGACCGTAGCCAATGCCTCGTGAGCCTTGCTGATGGCCTGATCCAACTGAGTTTTCTTCTCAGTAAAGGTCACCTGGCGAGTCTGGCATTCCTTCTGGTGCTGGACGTGTGAAACCACAACGCCTGTGGTGATGCCCGCGAGAGTCAGAACGATTGCAACAACAGCTGCAATGATCTTCTTACGCTTAGACCACAGCTTCGGGTTGGTGAAATGGATTTTGTTGAGCTCGGGGGCGCTCATGTGTGTTCTCCTGGTGTGTGATGGGATTTTGTGTGAACGATGAGGATTATTCAGGTGGCCTTGTTGGCCTTGCCGGTCTTGTACTGAAGGTGAACTCCGAATCGTAATCGTTCGTCGCGCTGGAAGGTCGCGCTACCGGATTGGTGAGGACTGGTGCATGAGAATTCGAGGCCCGTTTTCCCCTGCAACCCAGGTGCTGCTTTCGCGCAGCTTCCCGCCCGTCCAGGTCAAAATGTAGGTCACGACCCAGGTGACACGTGGTGTTGCACGTGAAACAGTGTCTGAACTGGTGTGATTGGGCAGTGATGTTTGTTCTTCGGAATCGGCTATTTCCGCAGAATCGTTCAGAACAGAGCTGTCTTCACGCAGTTTTTTCACTGGGATCACCTGGAAATTCGAGGCCTCCACGTGCTCGGGTGCGCGCCCTTCCAAACCTTGTGTGAGAGAACCGTTGTGCCAGATCCGAATGCAGCCGGGTGCCTCGAGCGCTTGAAGCGTGCGGGAATCCGCCTGGAGCCATGCCTCAAGGAATTGGCGCTCAAGCAGTACTTCCGGAGCTTCCGCCCCCGTCGTGCTCTCCGGAATCTCCCTGCCTGCAGAGGTCGCATCGGCCTTGAGCGTAGCGGTCCCCAATTCCGTGGCTGCGCTTCCCGCAGTACCGACTGTGTTCGACGCTTCCGTGACGCTAAGGGATTCTCCAGCGCCGGACTTCGTGCTTTCAGCCGAAGCAAACCCCGGACCCGTGGGAATAGCGCGACCATCGCGGTAAGCTTCCGCGCAGGAACGCGCTGCGTCATCGGCACGCTCGTTGAGTGGATGCCCGGCATGCCCCTTGACCCACTCGAAGGTAACTGCGCGCCCCTGCATAGCGCGGTCGATTTCTTGAATGAGCTCGAGGTTTTTAATGGGTTTCTTATCGGCCTTGACCCACCCGCGTTTCTTCCACCCTGGTGACCACTTGGAGATCACATTGATCGCATACTGAGAGTCCGCAAGAATGTGAAGCTCTTCGTCTGCAAGACCGGCCTGAGCAGTGGCTTTGAGGAGTTCAAGGACAGCATTCAATTCGCCCAAATTGTTGGTACCGCTGGGCCAGCCGCCCGCATCCCAACAATCCTCTGAGACTACCCAGGCCCATCCGGCAGGCCCCGGATTACCCAGAGACGAACCATCCACTGCGGCTGTAATCGTCATTGGAAGTTCCTCTACTTGGTGATTCCGACCTGATGAAGGGCGAAGGCAAATTCTTGAGCCCTAGCCTGCCAACGTCCCTTGCGCCCAGAAGCTCCCGCGTGCCCGGCGACCATTTCGGTACGGATCACGATAGGAGGCTGATCGGGAACCTGTGCGGTGGCCTGTCGAAGACGCTGGAGCCATTTGTGGGGTTCAACGTAGAAGACTCGCGTGTCATTGATCGAGGTGGTCGCCATGATCGCGGGGTAACGCACGCCTTCGCGGACATTTTCGTAGGGTGTGTAGGAGCGCATGAGCGCGTAGATCTCAGGATCTTCAATGGGGTTACCCCATTCCTCCCACTCGCCTACGGTCAGGGGGAGTGAGGGATCCAAGATGGTTGTTAGCGCGTCAACGAAAGGCACTCCCGCGATCACCGCAGCAAAACGATCAGGCTGCGCGTTCGTAACCGCGCCCATAAGAAGACCGCCTGCGCTGCGACCTTCGGCGATCAAGCGTTCGCAGTGAACCCATCTGGAATCAACCAGATAGTTCGCGACATCCAGGAAATCGGTGAAGGTATGTGTTTTCACCAGTTTCTTACCGTCTTCGTACCAGGAGCGTCCCATTTCACCACCACCGCGAATATGCGCGATCGCATGAACGACGCCTCGTTTAAGGGCAGGAAGACGCAGGATGTCGAACTCGGGATCGAAGGAAACCTCGTAGGAACCGTAGCCGTGGATCCACCCCACGTGAGTCCCGTCGGGCTGGGCATCATGACGATGAACCAAAGTGACGGGAATTTGAGTGTGCCCATCACGGGCACTCACCCACACTCGCTCTTCCGTGAAATCAGACGGATCCCAATTGGGAACCTGAGTGACCTTGAGAATACGCGACTTCCCAGTTCGCAGATCGAGTTCTTCCACGGTGGGCGAGGTCAGGACGCTCTGGTATCCCACCCGAACGAGGCAGTCTTCAAATCGCCCAGAACTGAGGGGGTAGAGGCTACGGATCGTACCTTCTTTGTTGAGTTCTTCCCCGAGTGTCCACAGATCGGAGCAATCCGAGGCCGGAACCGGTTTCCCATCAATAACTTCAAGAGGATGATTGCGCCGGTAGTAGCGTGCCTGGGGGAGCGCGTCACGCCTGTAGGACAGCGTGAAGAAATCGCGATAGGCCTCGAGGTCGCTCAGACGCTCACCGTCACGGGCGGTGTAGAGCGTCACCCAGCGATCGGGGTCCACAAGCGAATCCGCCTTGCCCTCTTGAAGCAAAGGAATACATGCCAAGCTTCCCTCGCGTGAAAGTGCTGTGTGGATGACAAGGAGATGATCGCCTGCTGGCTCAACATTGACCTGGACATCATCGCGTTTAGCAACAATCGGCCGCGGCGGAACGCTGGGTGCATAAGGATCCCACAGCCATGCACCGCCACTGGTCGTTGACGTCGAATGAACAACGATGTGCCAGGGGTCGTTCGATGCGGAAAACCACAGGTCAAAGGCCTCGTCAGGTTCTTCTAGAAGCAGGGAATCGCCATCGGCATCCGCGCCCACGCGGTGATGCATCAGTTGGAATTGCCTCCATGCGTCATCGACTCGCGTGTAGATGAAGGACTGGGAATCTGCGGCCCACGCAAAACCATAGCCCGCGTCGCTGACATGCTGATCAATGGTGTCGCCGCTGGAAGCGTCTTGAATGACCCATGTCCAGCGCTCGTCGCCTTCGGTATCTTTAGACCACGCGATCAAACGCCCATCCGCGGTCGGCACCAATTCCCCGATCTTGAAGAACTCTTCACCTTGCGCACACAGGTTTTCGTCGAGAAGAAGCTGCTCACCTTCCAAAGTTTCGCTATCTGCCAGCACCGGAGTATCCGGGTAGTGCGAGGCCGGCACGCGGTAGTGCTTCGCATAGGAGTCTTCGTGATACTGGCGCTGGAAATACCACCAGTCGCCAACGCGTTGGGGAGCCGAATACACAACCGGAGCAGTGAAAGAATCAAACTCTGAAACGAGGTTCTGAGCCAGCTCCTGAGCAGGCTTGCAGACCTGTTCCGCCCATTGATTTTCCGCATTGATATGGGCAATAACATCCGGGTTGTCGCGCTGACGCAACCAGTCCCACGGATCATCAAAGTGGTCCCCGTGAATGGAACGAATGCGCGTCCCAAAACGCTGCGGGGCAACAGGAGCGGTATCTTCAGTCATGTTCATACTCTAAGGGAGCACGCCGTCATCTGGAGCGCACTTGAGTCGAGCCTTCCCAAACGCTCGACGAAATAAACGTTAAAATCTTTACCGTGCCCACACAGGAAACAGAACAAGTGACGCCCACCACGGCCTCGGCAAGCATTGAGCAGCCGGCCCCCGCAAACGGGGAGACCCGCGCAAGCGCTCCCTCGCACCCAGCCACCCCCACAAGCGCGTCCAAACCCCCCACCCCCCGAAGCCTCGCGGAAACCCTGCGCGCGTGGATCAAGGAATTCATCCAATTCGGGCTGGTTGGAGCAACCGCATTCGTCATCGACATGGGGCTCTTCAACCTGCTCCAACACGGCCCCCTCGGCGTCCTTGCCGGCCACGCGAACACTGCCAACGCCGTAGCGGCAAGTATCGCAACTATCTACTCGTGGATCATGAACCGAGTGTGGACCTACCGCGGACGCACCCAAGAAAACGCCGGTCGCGAGGCCTTCCTCTTCTTCTTCGCCAACCTCTGCGGCATCGGAATCACGCAATTCTGCCTGCTATTCAGTCACCATATTCTGGGATTGACCTCGCCGCTGGCAGACAATATTTCCGCCTACGTCGTGGGCTTCGCTCTGGGAACGGCATTCCGTTTCGTCTTCTACCACTACGTCGTTTTCACTGGAAATTCAACGAAGTAAGCCCCGACGAGGCCACGCGCCCTAACCGCGCACCTTCCGCACCCCCGGGAGACGCTGGGTAATTTTCGCCATAAAAGCGCCGAGCTCCCTTCGCAGGAGTCCCGCCTCGGACGTAGAGTCGAAAGGTGAAATCGACGAATCTGAAGCACATTGATGACACCGCACTGGTTTTTGAGGGCGGTGGCATGCGCGGCGCCTTCACCGCTGGCATTGTCGCGACCCTGATCGAAGAAGGAATTGATTTCCCGCATGTTTCGGGTATTTCTGCGGGTTCGTCGAACACTGTGAACTACGTGTCTCGAGACGCCAAGCGCGCACACGACACCTTCACCACTGTCGCAGACAGCCCCGAATTTGGGGGATTCCGTCACTGGATCGAAGGCCGCGGCATGTTTAACGTCGATTACCTCTACGACGAAATTGCCCAGCCTGACGGTGACGCGCCCTTGGACCTCGTTACCTTTCTTGCCAACCCAGCTAGGGTCCGGATCGGCGCCTTCAACGCCACCCGAGGTGAAGAAGTGTGGTTTACGAAGGACGATATGCGCACGGTGGAAGAGGTTGGTCGCTGCGTGCGTGCCTCATCGACTCTTCCCATCATCATGCCCACGGTCACAATCGACGGCGACACCTACGTTGACGGCGCTCTTGGCCCCAACGGCGGAATCCCTTTGGATGCGCCGATGCGCGACGGCTACCGCAAATTCTTCGTCGTCCTCACCCGCCCGCGCGACTTCGTCAAAACCCCGACGAAACCGGGTGTGTGCTCCGCGCTGCGCCTGGCCTTCCCACGTCTTCCCTCCATTGCCGAGGCCGTGGCCCGTCGCACCGTCGCCTACAACGCCGCTCGCCGCAAGCTTTTCCAATTGGAAGAGCAAGGACGAGCACTCATCGTGACTCCGGGAGACCTAGGCATCGACAAGATGGAAATGAATGTCGATCGCTTGGAGGATGCCTACGATGCGGGCGTCGCCTGCGCGCGCGCTGATCTTCCCAGGTGGGAGGCCTTCTTAGGCCTATAAACGCTGATTTTATGGGTGTGGGGCCGCGCGGTCACCCCGGAGCCCCCCACCCCATTTTACATTCCAGCGGGAAATATCAAGTGGGCGCCCCAGATTGTGTT
>CAUTOM010000064.1:0-8125 GCA_963540435.1 uncultured Actinomyces sp. | reverse complement strand
GGCATGGAATCTCGCCCTTGGGGCTCAACCAAGACAGTGATATCGCGCCCCTGGGGAATCTGAGCGCGCACTGCTTCTTCGTGCGCTTTACCAGTGACGATCGTAAAAGACTGCGCCACAGGATCGAGGCGGTCAATAGTTTCTTGCAGGAGGCTCTTCCCGCTCATTCGAAGGTCAAGAAGGAACTTCGGTCGGTCTTTACGCGAGAGAGGCCACAGCCTAGAGCCCACTCCACCCGCGGGAATAATAACGTGCACGCGCTTCATACCATTCAGTGTAATAAACGGGAGGCTCGCCCTAAGGGGCGAGCCTCCCGAAATCGAAGTGAGATCACTCGGCAGATTCGGCTGCTTCCTCGGCGGGAGCTGCCTCTTCCTCTTCTTCGACAACCTCTTCGCTGACCGTGACAACGACGGTCTCGGGATCGAGCTCGGAAACGACGCCCTTGGGGAAGGTCACGTCGGCAACGCGAACTGCAGTTCCGGCCTCGACACCGGTGATGTCGACCTCGATGGATTCGGGGATGGAGGTGGCGGGAGCCTTGACCAGCAGTGCGAACTCTTCCTGAGTGTGCTGGGTGCCGGGGGCGGGCTCACCAATGATAGAAACCGGAACCTCGACATCGACGAGTTCGCCGGCCTTAACGGCCAGGAAGTCTGCGTGGAGCAGGTTACGGGAAACGGGGTGACGCTGAACTTCCTTCACCAGAGCAAGCTGCTTCTTGCCCTCGATGACCAGCTCAAGCAGAGCGTTCTTCTGGCCACGGACAGCCAGGAAGAGCTCATGAGCGGGGAGATCAACGTGAACGGGCTCGCCGCCGTGACCGTAAAGGACACCGGGGACCAGGCCTGCGCGACGTGCGCGACGTGCTGCACCCTTACCAAATTCAGAACGGGTCTGTGCGACCAGCGTGGGGTTGCTCATGAGAGCCTCCTTCAAATAGTTCATTCCACGCACCGGCGCTAGGAATCTGAAGGACAACCCTACAGAAAGCCCTGTCGATAACGGCGCTTTTGCGCCCTCGCCGGAGCAACCTAGCTAGGATAGCGCGTTTAACGGTTTCAGGCGACCCCGTCGAACAAAGATGTGACCGATCCGTCGTCGAAAACTTCGCGAATTGCACGCGCAAGAAGCGGAGCAATGGGCAAAATGGTCAACTTATCGAAACGCTTTTCCGGAGCAATCGGCAAAGTATCGGTGACGATCACTTCGCTCGCACCGCACTCGGAGAGACGCTGTGCGGCCGGATCGGACAAAATACCGTGCGTTGCAGCAACAATGACCGAGGAAGCACCAGCGTTCATGACGACCTTGACGGCCTCGGAAATGGTGCCCGCGGTGTCGATCATGTCGTCGACCAGCACGCACTGCTTACCCGCAACATCGCCAACGACGCGGTTAGCGACGGCAACATTGGGGCGGGTAGTGTCACGAGTCTTGTGGACAAAGGCCAGCGGGCAACCGCCCAGCTTCGCGGACCATTTCTCGGCAACGCGAATTCGGCCAGCATCCGGGGAGACCATGCAGACATTGCTCAGGTCAACGCGGGAACGAACGTAGTCAACCAGCACGGGCATCGCCCACAGGTGATCGACGGGGCCGTCAAAGAAGCCCTGCTCCTGCGAGGCGTGCAGGTCGACGCTCATCACACGGTCTGCACCAGCGGTCTTGAAGAGGTCTGCGATTAAGCGTGCAGAAATAGGTTCGCGCCCCAGGTGTTTCTTATCCTGGCGCGCGTAGGGGTAATAGGGAGCAACTGCGGTAATACGCTTTGCCGATGCTCGCTTGGCTGCATCGATCATCAAAAGCTGTTCCATCAGCCACTTATTCACTTCACCGGTGTGTGACTGCAAGACGAAGACATCCGCACCGCGCACCGATTCGTTGAAACGAACGTAGGTTTCACCGCTGGCAAAGTCATACGCGGTCGTCGGAGAAACTCCGCAGTGCAATTCTTCGCCAACTTGTTGAGCGAGCTCCATGTGTGCTCGACCTGATACAAGAACCAGACGCTTTTCTCCGCTGGTCACCAGCCCCGTCATGCGGTTTGTCCTCCCCGTTTATACGGACCTCACTCGTCGAGCAGTTTCCTGTTCACCGTTCGATCAAAGTGAAAGGCGTAACTATGGTATCCCCTTCAAGGTGTGTGTCACTGACCCATGACGAAGGGACCCGGCAGCCCGGGCCGACCTGCGCATTTGTCAGTGTTGTTCCCGGGCCAATTTCACAGCCCGACGCGATCGTTGTCTGACCGCGAAGAACAGTATGTGGGTGGATCGTTGTATCCGCTTCAATGCGGACATCACATTCGATCCATGTTGAGGCGGGATCCACAATGGATACTCCCGCACGCATGTGCTCACGACAAATTCGGCGGTTCATCTCCGCAGCCAATTCGGCAAGCTGAACACGGTCATTGCAGCCCTGCGCCATCCATTGATCGTCAAGAACAACGCCGTTTGTCACGCAATCAGCCTGGTAGGCCTGTGCAAGAACATCGGTGAGATAGACCTCGCCTTGTTTGTTATTCGTCCCCACGTGCATGAGGGCATCGCGCAGGAATTCCCCATCAAAAGCGTAAATTCCCGCATTGATTTCACGGATTGCGCGTTCTTCGTCTGTGGCATCTTTTTGCTCGACGATGCGGCAGACATCGCCACTTGCGTCGTCTCGAACGATGCGCCCATAGCCGGTCGGATCTTCGACAATCGTGGTGAGTACAGAAACAGTTGCGCCGCGTTCATCATGAGAGGCAACAAGGTCATTGAGCGTGGCCGCATCAAGCATGGGAACATCGCCATATGTGACGAGAATCGTTCCTTTGAGGCTGTTGCCGCGCCTCAGTAGTTCATCCAAAGCGCATTGAACTGCACGCCCGGTTCCAGGGATGTCATCCTGATCCGCAATGATGGCATCGGGGTTATTACGCAGGATTTCGTCAACAACGAGGTCGCGCTGATGGCGAACGACTGCAACCAGGTGATCGGGGTGAGTACCAGCTCCCGCACGGAGGGCGTGACCAATCATCGACAGCCCCATGACAGGGTGAACGACCTTGGGAAGAGAGGACTTCATGCGTGTACCAGCGCCTGCGGCCAGAACAATCACTGCAGTGGGAGTAGTCATGTCGCCCTTTCACGCGCGCTCACATTGAGCTCCGCCCCTAGGATTCGAACCTAGACTAAAGGCACCAAAAACCTCTGTGCTGCCGTTACACCAAGGCGGAAGGACACATAGATTGTGCCATAAACACACCCGTCTTGGCATCTAGAACCCCGGGTGACTCGAGCGTGTACGGTTAAGACATGGCCGAGAAACGAATGCGCATGAGCGGTTTTGCCCGCCGAGAGCAACTTGTTGCTGTCGGGCGAAAGACCTTTGCTTCAAAAGGATTCGATGGGACAAGCGTCGAAGAAATTGCCTCTCAAGCGAAGATCTCCAAGCCCGTTATTTATGAGCATTTCGGCGGAAAAGAAGGCCTGTACGCCGTCATTGTCGACCGCGAAGTTCACGCCCTCATGAGTGCTCTTGAAGCCGCTCTTGATTCTTCGAAACGACCGCGGATGATCCTCGAAGACTCCGCACTTGCACTACTGACCTACATTGAATCGAATTCGGATGGTTTTCGAATTCTTGTGCGCGATGCGCCACAAAATTCCACTTCTGGATCGTTTTCATCCCTCATGGGTGACATCGCGATCAAGGTCGAGCACCTTCTTGCCAACCAGTTTTCTCAGGCGAATATGAATCCCAAATGGGCTCCCCTGTATGCGCAGATGCTCGTGGGGTTGATTGCGCAAGTGGGTCAGTGGTGGCTTGATGAGCGCCGGATGAGTAAGGAGGATGTCGCTTCCCACGTCGTCAACCTCGTGTGGAATGGGATGCGGAACCTGCGTCCTTCCCCTGTCCTCCTCACCTCCGTTGACGAGGCCAAGTAGGGTTTCCCGATTTCTTCCCTACCCGGGCGGTGGGCTGGGAAGCTAGAGATGCGCGGCCTCGGGGAAGTAGACGGAAAGGCCACCATCGGAGACAGGGAAAGTTGCCCACCCATCCTCATCGATGACAACGAAGGGATGCTCACCGATCGCGCACACCCAGTTTTCGCCGGCGCGCCACTTTCCGAGGAATAAACGTTTCTCACCAGCAAGACGATCCGATAGAACAACTGCGCACCCTGTCGAGGGGTCCCCTTCGATGCCCTGTCGAGCAAAGCCAACCACGTCGGGATTATCGAAAGCATCAAATTGAGTGCCTTGAGCCGCGGTCTTTCGAGCTTGCATGAGGAAGGGAAGCTCACGCACTGCGGGGAGCGCATCCCCACTGCCCACAAGATCTCCCCAGAAAACACAGGGAACCCCACTATCGCGCAAAAGAATCAAAGCGTAGGCAGAGAGCTTGAACCAGGGCGCAACGGTAGACTCCAGCGACTGTCCCGGTTGAGTGTCATGGTTTTCAACGAAAGTGACGGCCAGTTCTGGACGAGTCCCAACCAGGGTATTGGCAAAAAGCTGTGAAAGATCAAAATTCCCATCCGAGACAGAAGCCTCGTGGAAGCGAAAATGCAATGGGACGTCAAAGAGCGCAACGTTGGGGACTCGGTCAAGGTAGGAACACAGCTGTCCCACGTCGTAGCTCCAATACTCCCCTACAGCGGGAAGAAGTTTGCCGGTCGCTTCACGTAAATTTGGCAGCCAGCGCGCAAAGAAATCTGAACCGATGTGCTTAACAGCATCCAAGCGCAGGGCGTCGACACCCGTAGTTTCGATGTACCAGCGGCCCCAACGATCTAATTCCTCATTAACCTGCGGTGAAGAGACATCAACATCGCAGCCCATGAGGTAGTCGTAGTTGCCCAGCTCCTCACCAGCAGTCGGGTCCCATTCTTTACCATCAAAAAGCCAGACAGCGTTACTCTTCGTGTTTTCGTCCCAATCGATGCCGTTGAAACACTGCCAATCCCATTGGAAATCGGAGTAGGCTCCAGCCCGGCCTGGAAAAGTAAAACGGGTCCACGCACGGATTGTTTCTTCATCGGAGATCACCTGCATTCGGTTCCCCGGATCAACCCTGCGCGCTCGAACTTCCTCAGTCTCATCACCGCCCAGGCGATGGTTAAAGACAATATCGGCAATCACGTGGATGCCCGCTGCGTGAAGGGCATCGATGGCGCTCAGATACTCTTCCTTTGTCCCGTACTTTGTGGCGATGCTTCCTTTTTGATCGAACTCGCCCAGGTCATACATGTCGTAGACGCCATAGCCGACATCTTCAGCCCCCTTATGGCCCTTGTACGCGGGTGGAAGCCAGACACCTTCAATTCCCAGTTCCGCAAGGTCCTGCGCTGTGGCGGCAATGCTTCTCCACAAGCTCTGATCAGCGGGCAGATCCCACGCGAAGGCTTGCAAAAGCAGATGATCGTGAAAATCTTGAGGCTGTGTTTCTGATGAAGTGTGTTCTTCGCTCACACCTTTATCCTGCCAGCCGAGATAGTTTGCCGCGAGTCAACCACGCATAGCTCGTCATAGAGCAGCGCATGACGGCGCGCCACAGACTGGGCAGACACATGGGAAGAATCGAATACAGCTGGTGGGTGCCACCCAAAGGCGACACCCACCAGAAGTTCCAGGCCGGGACTACTGTATGCATTCCACAGCAAGCGAGGCCTCGGAAATCACTCAGATCCCAATCGCCGCACCAAATTCGGCCTTAATCGTCTCCAAGCGCTCGCGAGCTTGTGCCCAGGGAACGTCTGCTCCCTCTTCGACGGGGATTACCACTTCGAGATAGCACTTGAGCTTGGGTTCTGTGCCCGAAGGACGAGCAATCACGCGGTCACCGGCAGTAGTGGTGACCATGAGTGCATCCGTACCCGGAAGGCCATCCCATCCCTTCGACAGGTCCACGACTCCTTCAACCTCAGCGCCAGCAAGAGTTGTCGGGGGCTGAGAACGCAGGCGCTGCATGCCCTCTGCGATCAGCTCGAGGCGATCAACACGGAAGGTCAGCGGCGCGGTCACATGCAGGCCATAGAGCCTTGCCATACGTTCGAGTTCGTCCTTTGCCGTGCGTCCTTGGCTCTTGAGCATGGCGAACAAGGAAGCGGCAACGACCGAGGTGGCGATGCCATCCTTATCGCGCACGCGCGAGGGATCAGGGCAAAAACCAATGGCTTCTTCATAGCCGAAGTAAAGGCCAGGAACGCGGGCAATCCACTTGAAACCGGTGAGCGTGTGCTGGTACTTCAGGCCGTGTCCCTGAGCAATCTTGCCCAGCAAACGCGAGGAAACGATCGAGTTCGCGAAGACCGCATCCTTGGGGGCGCTTCCTGCGAGGAATTCGCCCAGCAGCGAGCCCGTTTCATCGCCGGAAAGCTGACGCCAACCGGTCGACGAGGCTTCATCGGGAACCGCGAGCGCACAGCGGTCAGCATCTGGATCAACCGCGATGATGAGGTCAGAACCGTTTGCGCGCGCATGTGCAATTGCCAGATCCAGAGCGCCGGGCTCCTCGGGGTTCGGGAAGGACACCGTCGGGAAGTCGGGGTCCGGTTCCACTTGCTCTGCAACGAGGCTGACGTTGCTAAAGCCGGCCTCGTTGAGCACCTGCTGGGTCAGGGCTGCGCCCACACCGTGCATAGCGGTCAAGGTGATGGCCAGATCTTCCTTGATTTCCGGGCTTCCCTGAGCCAAAGAAGAGGCACGAGCAATGTAGTCCTCGCGAGGATCCACATTGACGATCAGCTCATCGTTCTGGGCGATCTGGTCAGCGAAAGGAGCCGAAGCAATCGCAGAAGCGATCTCGGCATCGAAGGGAGAAACGATCTGGACGCCCTGACCGGCACCGGTCACGACGGTTCCGCCCAGGTAAACCTTGTAGCCATTGTCGCGAGGCGGGTTGTGCGATGCGGTGACCATGATGCCCGCGTCGGCATCCAGCTCGCGCACCGAAAACGCAGTGAGCGGAGTGGGGTTCTTCAGCGGGAGCAAAAGCACTTCGCATCCTGCTGCCGAGGCCACGCGCGCGGCCGCGTTGGCAAAATCAACTGATCCATAGCGGGCATCGCAGCCGATCACAACACGCGGAGCGCGCGTTGCATGCTTGAGAAGAACCGCGCACAAGCCAGCGGTTGCACGGATGACAACCGAGAGATTCATTCGCGATTCACCCGGGCCAATTTCACCGCGCAGGCCGGCAGTACCGAACTGCAGGGGACCATTCATGGCACGGCGCAATTCGGCAAGTGCGCTCTCATCGCCTGCGCGCGCTGCCTCGACGGCGGAGGCGAGTTCAGCCGCGGTTGCCGGATCCGGATCGTGGTCCACCCACTGTTGAGCTCGTTCAATAACGTTCATTTTTCCCCCTGAGTTAGTCTTCAAGACCAGCAAGAATCGCTGCGGTTGCCGAAACACCCAGACGATTGGCACCCGCCTCGATCATTGCGATTGCCGTTTGGGCGTCGCGAATACCGCCAGACGCCTTAACTCCCACATTCTCACCCACGGTTTGACGCATCAGTTCAACGGCGTGAACCGAGGCACCACCCGCGGGGTGGAAACCAGTCGAGGTCTTGACGAAATCAGCACCCGCAGCAACGGCTGCGCGGCACACGGCAACGATCTCTTCATCGGTGAGCGCTGCGGATTCGATGATGACCTTCAAGATCTTGCCGGCAGGAATCTCAGCGCGAACTGCGCGGATCTCGTCTCCGACCTGATCGAACTTGCCTTCTTTTACCAGGGCAATATTGATGACCATATCGATCTCGTCGGCACCGTCAGCGATCGCTTGCTTGGCCTCGAAAGCCTTCACATTCGCCTTCACCGCACCCGAGGGGAATCCCACGACGCAGGCCACTTTCAGTCCCTGAGGAACCTCAAGGGGAAGCATGGAAGGAGACACGCACACCGAATAGGTGCCAAAACGTGCGCCTTCTTCAACGATTCGCGCGACGTCTTGGTGTGTTGCCTCGGGCTTGAGGATCGTGTGATCAATGATCCGCGCAACGTCAGTTTTCTTCATATTTGTTCCCTGCCTTTCCTCAGATCTGGGCCAGAGGAAGCGCGATCTCCATCATCTGAGTGAAAGCGGTCTGACGTTCTTCCGCGGTGGTTTCCTCACCGGTCAC
>CAUTOM010000063.1:0-8626 GCA_963540435.1 uncultured Actinomyces sp. | reverse complement strand
TCGGGCGTGAAAGGACGAAAAGGCGCGGGCGCATGGGCCAGGCGGCCCCTGCGTGAGTGAGAGCGCCGACGTCTGGGCTGCTGGGAAGAGGACACCCCTTCAGGGTATCGAAGAACGACTAGGCCAGCTGGGTGTGTGCGTTACTGGCGAAATTCTCCGCTGGGCTCAGCCCACAGCTGTGCCCACTCCAGCGCGGCCTCGCGAAGGATCTCGGGATGCTCGCCCGCACCAAAGGAGGTTTCGTGGATCAACTCCACGCGCGAGCCATCGGGAAGACGAGGGAAGGCGTCACGAGTAAGGTCCACAAGGTCTAACTCGATATCGTCTGCGTCGTGGAGGATCAGGACCGGAGCTCCCGAAGGATCGATGATGCCCGGGTCAACCATCGACAGGTCCGCAAGTGTCTGCTTGGAAATGACGAAGGACTCGCGAGGCCCCTCAGAGTCATCGGGGATCCAGGTGCGACCCGTGTGCTCCAATTCGTCCAACTGATTGCTGGAGAAAATCGCGCTCCAATCGTAGGAGAGTGGGCCAAGAACAGGTGCCGATAAGAAGAGCGCGGTTGCGTGGCTCAGACGCGCCGCCAGTGCGGTTACCGAGCCGAAAGAGTGACCGTGAATGAGCTGGTTAGTGAAGCCCTGGTCCGCAAGCCACCCCGATGCTGCCTGGAGGTCTTCGATCTGGGACTCGCGAGAAATCACCTCGTCATCAGAAAGGCCATGCCCCGAATAATCGAATTGCAAAGTCGCATAGCCCGCCTTGCGGTAGGCGCGTGCGAGATCGTCAAAATGGCCGCCGGAATGACGGTCAGCAAGGAAAGAGTGAGAAAACAGGACAACGGCGTCCCGAGAATCTACAGGCTGAACGAAAGTTCCCGACAGTGTGATCCCGCGGGGAGTGTTCATACGTACTTCGCTCATGACTCCACCGTATCGTTTTCTTCTCGGATGCGAAATACCTCATCTCACAACGTGCGAAAAGGTAAACAAGTAGCGAATAGCTTTCGCCACCCACTAGGCTGGTTTCTATTCCAGACTCACATCGCATGACGGCGCATTTAAGCGCCCGCGTTGAAAGAAAGGCGTTTCGTGGGAACGAAAATGGGAATCGCCGTTGGTTTCGGTATCGGCTACGTCCTTGGAACTCGAGCAGGCCGCGAGCAATACGAGAGAATCTGTCATTTCGCGGCGAAAGTGCGTCGTTTCCCCGTGGTTGCGCGCCCGCTAGACGCAGCTGGTGAAAAGGTCTCCTCTCTCGTGCGCAACCAAGGAGAGAAGATCACCGATAAGGTTGCCGATGCCGTCAAGGAACGACTGTTCCGGATGCCCGCCCAGGCCTCGGAAATCGACGAGGATCTGCCGACCTACGCGGACTGAGCGAAGAACACCCCCTCGAACAATGACTGAATCCCTCAACACAGCAACCGAGCCTACGCGTGCGCAAATTCGCCGGTGGCGTCGTTACCTCGCTGAAGAACGCATGGAAGCACGCACCTACCGTGCGCTTGCCGAGCGGCGCACCGGCGAAGAACGCCAAGTTCTCTTGGGACTTGCCGAAGCCGAAGGACGCCACGAAGAATACTGGCTTTCCCTGCTGGGTGAACATGCCCTTCCCGCACCGCACCCGCCGCTGCGTACTCGCATTTCGGCGATGCTTGCCTACATGTTTGGAACGATTTTCGTTCTGGCTATGGCTCAGCGCACTGAACAGCGTTCCTCCTACGATGATGATGACGACGTCCCCGCACAAATGGCGGCCGATGAACGAATCCATGGCGAAGTCGTGCGCTCGTTGGCTGAACGTTCGCGCCAAGCTCTGGCGGGAACCTTCCGCGCGGCAGTTTTCGGCGTGGACGATGGTCTGGTTTCCAACCTTGCTTTGATTTTGGGTGTTGTCGGCGCGGGCATGAGTACGTCGAACATTTTGACGACCGGTATCGCCGGACTCCTTGCGGGCGCGCTGTCGATGGCCGCCGGTGAGTGGGTGAGTGTGCGCTCCCAGCGTGAACTCTTGGATGCCTCCATCCCAGATCCCGAGGCTGATCGTTCCCTTCCCTCCCTTGATGTTGATGCGAATGAGTTGGCTCTTTTGTTCCGTGCACGTGGAGAAGATGCCGAAACAGCTTGCGCTCACGCCGCCGAGGTTTTCCGTCAGCTTGCCGAGGCCGCGGGACACGTAGGAGGCGCGGCCGAAGAGGCGCACGCCATCCGTCGTCCAATTTTTGGCTCGCAAAGTGAGCAAAGCGCCGGTGCGAGCGAGGAAGTGGGGACCCCCCTTCGGGCCGCGGCCTCGTCGTTTATTTGTTTCGCAACAGGTGCCTTCTTGCCGCTCATTCCCTACGTTCTTGGCCTGAACGGAATGCTCGCAGCGGGCATTGCGGTTGGGCTTGTCGGGATGGCGCTCCTGTTCACCGGCGGCATCGTTGGTGTGCTTTCGGGCCGTTCTCCCGCGCCGCGAGCCTTGCGCCAACTTCTCATTGGCTTCGGTGCTGCTGGTGCGACCTTTGCCCTCGGTCTGCTCTTCGGGACGAGCGTTGCCTAGGTATCTTCATCTCGGTCGGGCCGAACTGAGCATGTCCGGGACACTGCCCCCGGCCTCGGCACTCAATCTTGGGTTCTGAGATCGCCCCCGCCGCTCCTTGGAATCTGTTGAGAAGTGGATGACAATAGGGATCGTGCTCGATACCCTCAATCAGACCCTGCCGGATCTCTTCCGCGTCATTGACCTTCTTGGTGTGCTGCTCAATGGGATTCTCGGCGGACGCATTGCGCGTATCAAGCGCTTTGACGCCGTAGGCTTCATGGTTCTTGCAATCATGTGCGCGCTCGCGGGAGGCATGCTCCGTGACATCATGCTCGATCAAGGCCCGCCTGTTGCCCTGACCGATCCCTTCTACTTGGGAACCGCGCTTGTCGGTGCGCTTGTTGCCATGCTCTGGCGCTTGGACTCGCGTTTTTGGCGAATTGCCCTAGTCCTGGCTGATGGCACGGTCCTGGGGTGCTGGGCCGCTACGGGTGCGTTAAAGACAATCAATGCTGGGCTCGGTGTCGGGCCGGCAATTTTGCTGGGAATCATGACTGCTGTGGGAGGCGGAATGATCCGCGATATCTCAGCTGGAATGGTTCCGCAGGTCTTTGGCGGGAACAATCTCTATGCAACACCGGCCTTCGTTTCTGCCGCGATCATGGCTGCTTTCGGACAGTCGGGTCTAGAACAGATCGGCATGTTGATTGCGACAATCGTGGGATCAAGTTTCACGGTTCTTGCACATTGGAGAAAATGGCAGCTTCCATCGCATAATGACTGGACACTGACAATGACGGCAACGCAGCTTCGTGCACTGTTGCGCCTGCGTTCCGTCGATCATGAAGATGCAAAGAAAATTATTGAGGAACATTCGGATCAATGAGCAATGAGGCACGTACACCGGTAACAGGTACACAGGCAGCAGCCACACCTGCGCTCTCCACCTCTTCGCTGAGCGCACACGGGGCTGGTTCGAAGAAGTTTAAGTCCTTCCACCTGCAGATGATGGCGCTGGGTAGCGCGATCGGCGCCGGGTTCTTCCTGGGCACCGGCGTTGCCGTTTCCGAGGCCGGTCCCGCGGTGCTGATCTCCTATATCCTTGCTGCGCTGATCGTTGTTGCCGTGATGTATTCTCTCGCCGAGCTCGCTGCAGCGATCCCTTCCTCTGGTTCTTTCTCGACCTACGCGGAAGCGGGAATTGGGCGTTGGGCTGGTTTCACCTCCGGCTGGCTCTACTGGGTCATGCTCATCATGGTGCTGGGATTGGAAATGACCGGCGCCGCGCAGATTTTCACCCACTGGTTCCCCGGTGTTGCTCAGTGGGTCGTGACCTTGGTGATTGTCATTGTTCTGGGCGGGATTAACCTGCTGGCTGCCGGGCACTTCGGTGCTGTCGAGGCGGGCCTTGCGGCCTTGAAGGTCTTGGCGATCATTGCCTTCTTGGCTATCGGTCTGTTTATGCTCATCGGTTTCATTTCGGGGCGTACGCAGGGCTTGCACGAGGCCTTTGTCGGAAACGGTGGCTTTGCGCCTGCGGGCATTTCCGGAATCGCCGTCGGACTTCTTGCGATCATCACCTCCTTTGGTGGCCTCGAAATCGTCACCATTGCCGCTGCTGAGGCCGACGATGCCAGGCGCGCAATGTCGAAGGCAATCCGTTCAGTCATTTGGCGAATTCTGGTCTTCTACGTTGGTTCAGTAACCCTTCTGATTTGCTTGCTTCCGTGGAACTCCGTGGAAATGAGCAAGCGCCCCTTCGCGGCTGTCCTTGAAATGGCGCACTTCCCGGGGGTCGGTGTCACAATGGACATCATCGTCTTCACCGCGCTGGTCAGTGCCTTCTCGGCAAATATCTACGCTTCTTCCCGTATCGCATACTCCCTGGCTTCTCGTGGGATGGGGCCGCGTTGGCTTCTGGGCTCGAAGGTCGAGGAAGTTGCGCACACTGACAATGGGACCATTGAGGTTACTGCTCTACACGGCGATATTGAGCATGGTCGCACCCCGAGGAACGCAGTTGCGGTCTCGGTTGTGTTGTCCTTGATCTCGGTCGCACTCAACTGGCTCTTGCCCGCTGTGATTTTGCAGATTCTGCTCAATGCGGTTGGAATGGTCTTGCTCATTGTGTGGATCATGATCGTTATTGCGCAGATCCGCCTGCACCCGTCCTTGGAAGCGCAGGGAGCTCTGTCGCTGCGCGTTCCGGGATGGCCGTGGGTTCCGAGGCTGTCGCTGCTTGGCCTCTTCGCGCTCATTGTCCTTATGCTCTTTAACGCGTCGGGACGTGCACAGCTGCTTGCGATGGGTTCACTGACGCTGCTTTTGGTCGGTATCTACTTCGTGGGCGAGGAGCTGCGTGAGCGGAAAGCGCGCCGAGCACAAATGGGCTGATGTGCGGAACGCCTGAGCGTTGGGGTGCCTGAGCGTTGGGGTGCCTGAGCAGCATAGAAATGCACTGGGGAAACCCGTCTCCTTCCGGGGAGGCGGGTTTCTTTTTATCCACAGGGTGTAGGCCCTTTCGGCGTTTTCCACAGATCTGGGTGCCGTGGCGAGAAAAGATGACTCCCTGCGGCATAGTGTGAGGGACGCATGGATATCGTTTCCCTTAGGGTGTCGGTAGCTGCCAGGAAAGCCGGGAGGTGAGGAAGATGAAAAGAACACACAGAGGGAATCTGGTCGCTGTGCTGAGTGTCTTCCTCGCAGCTCTCGCGCTGCTGGTGGGATTCTGGTGGTGCGCATCGGGGTCAACCTATGCTACGGGGCCGGCGGATGTCTCCTTGGGTAGCGCTGAGGATAGCCGTCGCGCGCTTGAAGCACTGCGCGTTATTGAGAAAGGCTCAGAATCAGTCCCGCAGTATTCTCGGGATCAATTTGGTCAGCGCTGGGCTGATGTGGACCGCAATGGTTGCGATACCAGAAACGACGTATTGAAACGGGACCTGCATGATCTTCAGATGAAGCGGAGCTCGCCGCAGTGCGTTGTTGTGTCGGGGGTTTTAGATGATCCCTATACCGGGCGCCAGATTGACTTCCAACGAGGCGAAGATTCCTCTGAGGATGTCCAGATTGATCACGTTGTAGCCCTTGCGAACGCGTGGAAGAGTGGGGCATGGCAGTGGGATGCTGCGCGGCGTCAAGACTTCGCTAACGATCCTTTTAACCTGCTCGCTGTTGATGGGGCGGCGAATCAAGACAAAGGCGCGAGCAGTGCAGATCAGTGGTTGCCGTCCAATAGTGCGTACCAGTGCGCCTACGTTCAGAGGCAGATTGCAGTGAAAGCTTCATGGGAATTGGGGGTGACTCGGGCAGAAAAGAAAGCGATGACATCGGTTTTGGGACGCTGTCAATGAGGGAAATTGGTAGGGACCCCAGTAGGGACTTCGGTTTTAGGTGACTCGTCATCGAGCAACTAGAACACCGACTTTCCCGCACCACCACAGCGAAAAGTCAGCGCTCCAGCACCGCGTAGTGTCCTATAACCCAAAAGTCCCCACAAAACCAACACGTTTTGTCCTTTAACCCGCGTCAGCGCACTCGAAAGTGGGTAAAGCAAAGCCCCGACCGGTGGGACGCACCGAGCGGGGCCGCTTGCGCGCTCGAAGGGACTCGAACCCCCAACCTTCTGATCCGTAGTCAGATGCTCTATCCATTGAGCTACGAGCGCAAAGCCGATTGATTGGCCGTGAAATAGTTTAGGCACAAGCTGCTTTCACAAGCAAACTCATAAATGCGTCATCAATCACATCCTATGGTTTCCTACTGACCGAGGCCGCGGAATTCCCGCGCGATATCACGGAAGGAGGTGCAGCCTCGTCAACCAAAGAAATAGCAACGCAAATGGAGGGAACTTTCATTTGTTGGTCAAAATGAGTAAAAATGAAGAGGTCCATTTTTGAGTGACGTGCAGGAGCACAGCCATGGCAAATAGCCAGCCAAAAATGTCCACCATCCACATCGACCCTGTCAATGCGGTCCCTTCTTTCCCCAAGCTCACAATCCTTGGTTTTCAGCATGTCCTGGCGTTTTACGCCGGGGCAGTTGTCGTTCCGCTGGTTATTGCCACCGGATTGGGACTCGATTCGGCAACCACTGTTCACCTGATCAACGCGGACCTCTTCACCTGTGGTATCGCCTCGATCATTCAATCTGCAGGACTTGGCCCCAAGATCGGTGTTCGCCTGCCGCTCCTTCAAGGAGTCACTTTCACTGCGGTCTCGCCCCTGATTGCTATCGGTCTGGCGGCAGGCGGCGGAACTCAAGGCCTCGCAACAATGTATGGCTCCATCATTGTTGCCGGTATTGCAACCTTCCTTGCTGCGCCTTTCTTCGCGAAACTGCTGCGTTTCTTCCCGCCTGTTGTCACCGGTACTTTGCTGACCGTCATGGGCACGACCCTTCTCTCGGTCGCGGCAAATGACATTGTCGCCTGGGGAAGTGCAGCGGCAAAGGTTGGCGCGGACCCCATTCCCGGAACTTTGCGAGGCCTCGCATACGCACTGGGAACCCTTGCGGTCATCGTCATCATTCAGCGCATTTTCTCTGGCTTCATGGCGACTATCGCGGTTCTTCTGGGCCTGGTCGGAGGAACCCTTGTTGCGTGGCTCCTTGGAGACGCGAACTTCTCTGCTGTGGGGGAGGCGGCACCTGTGGGTGTCACCACCCCCTTCTTCTTTGGAATTCCGAAGTTCTCTGTCGCTGCGATCATCTCAATGCTGATCGTCATGGCGATTACGGCAGTCGAGACCACGGGCGACGTTTTCGCCACGGGTGAGGTTGTTGGAAAGCGCATTACTCCCGCGGATATCGCTAACGCCCTGCGTGCCGATGGCCTCTCTACCGCTCTGGGCGGTGTCCTCAACTCCTTCCCCTACACCTGCTTCGCTCAAAACGTTGGTCTGGTGCGTCTGACTCGAGTGAAGTCCCGTTGGGTCGTCACCGCGGCCGGTGTCATCATGATCATCCTGGGCGTTCTTCCCAAGGCTGGCGCCGTCGTCGCGTCGATTCCCAAGCCAGTGATTGGTGGCGCTTCCTTGGCGATGTTCGCTGCCGTTGCGGTTGTTGGTATCCAGACTCTGTCCACGGTTGATATGCGCGATAACCGCAATTCGGTGATCGTGTCGACCTCGATCGGTCTGGGCCTGCTGGTGACCTTGAAGCCGGACCTTGCAGGATATGTGCCTTCGTGGGCGCAGATTCTGTTCGGATCCGGCGTGACCATCGGTTCGATCTGCGCGATCATCCTCAACATCATCTTCTTCCACATTGGTCGCAAGCCAGCTCCCGCGGTGTCGATGCTCGATGGTCGTCCGCTGGACTTGGACGCAGTTAATAGCCTGGGTGAAGAGAAGTTCGTTCGCGTGTTTGAGCCAATGTTCTCCGGTGTGACGTGGCCTTTGGAGCGAGCTTGGGCCCGCGCGCCTTTCGCTAACGTGTCAGAGTTGCGTTACGCCTTCCAAGATGCCGTTGCTCAGGCAAGCCCCGAGGAACAGGAATCATTGATTGCCGGCTACACCGATATTGTTGACCTCCTGTTGTCCGACGAGGCCGATGAACAGGCTTTGGTGGACACCGGTTCCACCTTGCTGGGTGACCTTGACCCTGTGAAGCAAGAAGAGCTTCGCGTCTTGGGTAAGGCCTACCGCGAACGCTTCAATCGTCCGATGATCGTCTGCGTTTCACGCATTGATTCAGCGGAGCAATTGTTGGCTGATGGCTGGCGTCGTGTCGAGAGTTCGGACTTGCGCGAAATGCGCGTGACCCTCAACGAGGTCATAGAGATCGCCGATAACCGTTTCGAAGCCATGGTCGCGGATGCGAATCCGATCCACTCCGCGTGGATGCGATCTTTCGACCAGCTCGACTGAGAAGCTTTTCAGGCAGCGGCTCATGCCGCCGCTTCGTGGCTAAGGCCGTGTGCCCCTGGGTGCTGCCGCACCCAGGGGCACAGTCGTACCTGTACGGTCCCTAGGGCACGGGGTTGTCGGCGCGCGTTGCCCGGTGCGGCCTCGTTCCCTCCCTCCCTCCCTCCCTCCCGCCCCCCTGGTTGAGCTCATTCATTCCGGGTCTATTGCTGTTCTAAGGCGGCAGGTGAGCGAGCTAA
>CAUTOM010000062.1:0-8672 GCA_963540435.1 uncultured Actinomyces sp. | reverse complement strand
TGCCGGACAGACGCTTGGGGAAGAAGTAGCCGGTGGAGGGCATGTAGCCGGAGAATGCCGCACCGCCGATGCCACACATAAAGGCCAGGGTCAGCAGGACCCAGTAGGGGGTGGTGTTGTCCTGGACAACGTAGAACCAGCCCAACATGGGGATCACGAAGAGAAGTGAGGTGATTCCCACCATCTTGCGGGTACCGATCAGCGGGGGCAGGAACATGTAGACCAGACGCAGAAGTCCCGCGGCAAGGCCAGGGAGAGCGGTGAGCCAGTAAAGCTGTGAAGCGCTGAGGTTAAAACCAAGAAGCGTCAGTTTCGGTGCAATTGCACTGGGGAGGAACCACACACAGAAGCCCAAGATGAGCGAGTACGTGGTGATGGTCAGTGTCCTCCACGCGAGCTTCGAATCCCACTTTTCAGGGTCGTTCGGATCCCAGTCTTTCAGGACGTACTTGCTTCCCGACTTTGCCGGCGCGGGTGACGAATCAGCATGTGAGGTAGTCATGTCCACTCTCCCTTTCCTACCTAAACGCGTGCTTGCCGCTAATATATAAGGGACATCTCGTTCTAATTGGGCGATACGCGAAAGATCGCGAAATTCCTTGCAAGAACGTCTGTTTCTGTCAACTGTGAAATCGCCCTTTATGGACCTATTTCGGGAGGTATATTTTGCGTAATATCACTGACGCTCAAGCCGAACGTCCCGACCCTCATGCCGCTATCCAGCAAAAAGGCCTCCAGAAGATGGAAGGCACTGTCGCAGGTGCGGTAATTACCGCTTCAGATCGTTGCTTCCGCGGAGAAACTGAAGATCGCTCGGGTCCTCTTGCAGCACAATTGCTTGCCGATTGGGGAGTTATTGTCGACGAAGTCCGCGTTGTCCCCGACGGTGTCGATTCCGTGCGCAGCGCAATCCTCGATGCAATGGCCGCCGGCGCCCGCGTGATCCTCACGACCGGGGGCACTGGCGTTACCGATCGCGACCTTACTCCCGAAGCCACAGCTCCCCTACTCGACGCCCGCCTGGACGCCATCGCCATGCAGATCGCCCAGGTTGGCTTGACAAATACTCCCCTTGCCTCCCTATCCCGAGGCCTGGTCGGAGTCAGCCGCCAGGGTGACACCCCCGCTTTCATCGTCAATGCTCCCGGCTCACGCGGTGGCGTCAAGGATACGATCAGCGTGATCGGCCCTCTGGTTCCTCATGTTCTCGAGCAGCTCGACCTGGTGACCGACTGACTGTCTATGTTCGAGCCTCGTCTTCTGGATAGCTTCGGCCGCGCTGCTACGGATCTGCGGATCTCGGTGACCGACCGCTGCAATTTGCGCTGCATCTATTGCCTGCCCGAAAAGGTCACGGATTGGTTGGATCGCGCCGATATCCTTCGCCCAGAAGAATTCCGTCGCCTCGCAAGAATCGCGGCATCGCTCGGGGTCACCCAGGCTCGCATCACCGGCGGAGAACCCCTCTTGCGCCCCGATCTTCCCCAGATCGTCGAGGCCGTGCGGCTGGGTTTTGAAGACGCAGGAGTAGAGCCGGACCTTGCTTTGACGACGAATGGAATTGGGCTGGATCGCGTCATTGATTCCCTGGTAGATGCTGGTCTTCAGCGCCTTAATGTCTCGATCGACAGCTTGGATCCTCTCCGTTTTGCTGAGCTGGCGCGTCGAAAGCGCTCGAGCGATGTCCTTCGCGGCCTCGATGCAGTTGACGCTTCGGCGCTTCCAGGAACGGTCAAACTCAACACCGTCGTTGTTGACGAGGCGTCTTTGGAAGAAATCCCCAGCCTGGTCACTTTTGCCTTGGAGCGCGGCTATCAGTGGCGCGCCATTGAGTTCATGCCGATCGGTCCTCTAGCGGCTTCCTTTTCTTCGCGCCCGACGGCGAAGGATATTCAGCGGGTGTTGCGGAAGAACTTTGAGCTCACAGACATCATTACCGCCGCCTCGGAGCCAGCGCGCCGTTGGTCGGTTGCGGCGAGCGATACTCATCCGGGCGGAATCATCGGCGTGATCGCGTCAATGACCTCCCCCTTCTGTTCCTCGTGCACGCGCACTCGCCTGAGCGCAGATGGAAAAATCTATTCCTGCCTGTTTAGCGTCGACAGCGTCGATCTTCATGCGCCGATGCGCACGGGAGCAAGCGATGAAGAGATCGCCGAGCTATGGAAGGATGCGATGTGGGCAAAGCCCGCGGGCCATCAGCTCCTCGCCCCGGTTCCCCAGTCCTATTCCATGTCGAAAATTGGAGGTTGAGCATTCCCATGAGGATCACGATCCGTTACTTCGCAGCCGCGTGCCAAGCTGTTGGACGCGACAGCGAAACGATTGACGTTGCTGAGGATTCGACCGAGAGCATCGTCGATTTGGTCCGACGCTCAACGCCACACGACATCGACCAGCTCCTTGCGGCCTCGTCCTTCCTTGTCAATGAAGAACCCGTTGATGCTCACGCAAGCCTGGCCCAAGCCTTGGGTGTGTCTTCCCTCAGCGCCGAGGCCGTGGCGGCTGTGGCGGAGCAAAGCGGGATTCGCCTCGATGTTCTTCCGCCTTTCGCGGGAGGCTGAGCCACACACTCAGGGTGTATTGCTCCACTCATTGTGGCCATCGGCAAAGTACTGATCCTTCCAGATCGGAACGCTTGCCTTGATGTCATCGACGATCTGCGCGCACACAGCGAAAGCTTCCTTTCGATGTGCGCTGTCAACAACGACAAGCAGAGCAACATCACCAATTTCCAGGTGCCCCACCCGGTGGCGAACATAGATTCCGTCGATCTGCGGGTTCCCTAAGGTTTCCAAGGATTTTTCGACACTTGAGCGCAAGAATTTCGCAGCTGCGGGGTGTGCGGAATACTCGAGATAGTGGACGCCCTCACCGCCGTCGTGATCGCGAACAACTCCCTCGAAAACGACGCGCGCACCGGCGTGAGCTGGGATAAGGGGAACTTCCCCCGAGCACATCTCCGTGGGAACAGAGACAATATCGGTATCAATAATCACGGGACTCCCCTTATTTAAATGGTCGTGAAGGGACACAGACATGGTAGCGCAGCGAGACATTATGACCGCTCGTATCCCCGGAATCGGCGAGAGCGGCATAAAAAAGATCCACGCTGCGAAGGTCCTTGTTGTCGGTGCCGGAGGCCTGGGATCGCCCGTCTTGGCCTATTTGGCGGCAGCGGGGATTGGAACGATCGGCATCTCTGACCCGGACAATCTGGAGGAGTCTAACCTCCAGCGACAAGTCATTCACGGCGTCGCACGCTTGGGAATGAATAAGGCCGAATCCGCCAAGATGACTGTCCTTGCACTCAACCCCGATATCCAGGTCAACATCGAACCGAAGATTATTGATGGCCAAAGTGATGAGATCGTTGCGGCCTACGACTTCGTTGTCGATGCGACCGACAATTTCACCGCAAAGTACGCAATTTCAGATACCTGTGCACGCGTTGGGCGCCCGCACATGTGGGGCACTTTGGTATCAATGTCCTTCCAGGCTTCGCTTTTCACCGATGGCCTGACTCTTCGCGATGTCTATCCCGAACCCCCCACCGTCGAAACGATGAGTTCAAAAACCGTCGGCGTTCTGGGTGCCGTCTGCGGGCAGGGCGGATCGGTCCTCGCCACAGAATGTCTGAAGTGGGTCACCGGAGTTGGTGAGCCCTTAATCGGGCGCCTGCTCATTGTTGATACGGCTGCAGGTCGCTGGAACGTCGTCCCATTCCGGCCTCGAACCACCCCTGCGAAAGTTCCCTCGGTAACTCCCGCCGAGGCCACCCCCGAACCGATCGAATAAGCCATAAACTGAGTCTTGCCCCATGCGGCCCGCGCGAAGGAGACTACGATGCAACTTCTTGAAGACTACTTAAACTCCATCTTGGGGCGCGTGCGCCCCCTCTCCCCGACCGAGCTGCCCATTGAAGAGGCACTGGATCATGTCCTTGTCGATGATCTTGTCGCGCGCTTTGCGGTCCCTCCTTTCTCAAATTCGGGAATGGATGGCTATGCACTTCACCTCGATCACGATCTCGAGGCCTCCCCTGAGAACCCCTTCACCATCGCGGTCGCTGGCGACATCGCGGCAGGAGATAACGAAACCCACGTTCTTGAACCCGGAACCGCATGGCGCATCATGACGGGCGCTCGTATTCCCGAGGGTGCAAACACCATCGTTCCCGTGGAGCATACCTCCGAGGAACCCGGTCCCCATCCCCTCCCCGAAGGTATCAGCATCTACGCCCCCGCAAAGGTCGGCGCTCACCTGCGGCGTCAAGGCGAGGACTGCAATCCCGGAGACATCATTTTGCATGCCGGTGACGTTCTCACGCCCGCAGCCATCGCCTCGGCAGTATCGGTTGGTTACGCAAGCGTAAAGGTCTACCCCAGCCCCCGCATCGCCATCGTCTCAACGGGTGACGAACTACGCGCCCCAGGCGAAGATCTCAAGTGCGCTCAGATCCCCGATTCAAACTCAGTGATGATCGCTGCGTTGGCTCGCCGCGCGGGTGCCCAAGTGACGGGAATTTTCCGCTCCAACGACGACCCCGCTCACTTTGCTGAAGTTTTGCGCCAGGCAGGTGACGAAGCTGACCTCATCATCACCTCGGGAGGTGTCAGTGCTGGAGCCTACGACGTTGTCAAGGAAGTCGGCCTGGGCAAGGGAGTTGACTTCGTCCGCGTTGCCATGCAGCCCGGGAAGCCGCAGGGTTTCGGCGTCCTCCAGGCAAGTGACGGACGCGATGTCTACTTGGCGACTCTGCCGGGCAACCCGGTATCGGTCTTTGTCTCCTTCCATATGTTTGTTCGCCCAGTTCTGGCCGAATTTACCGGTCTCAACGGGCGCGAACTACTGCGTCCCATTGTCGTCACCACACCAAACGGCTGGATTTCTCCCGAAGGCAAGCGCCAGTTTGTTCCCGTCATTCTTTCTGAACCCGATGGCCCAGAACAGACTCCGATTGTGGTTCCAACACACAGGTTGGGTTCGCGTTCTCACCTTGTTGCCTCTTTGCATTCGGTGAACGCGCTGGCGATCGTCCCCGAAGATGTCACTTCGGTTGAACCCTGGTCAATCCTGACTGCGGTTCGAGTCTGATCACTTTCCCATTCTCTTCCCGTCGAACGAACGCCGAAAGGCTAGACATGAGCGAAACCAGTCCATTCACTCACCTCACCGAGCACGGTGAGGCACACATGGTTGATATCACGGCGAAAACACCGACCGTGCGTCAGGCACGAGCACGCGGTTTTGTCGAGTGCTCACCAAAAATCATGGCGGCCCTCCGCGATGATTCGGTCCCCAAGGGCGACGCTCTTGCAGTCGCACGAATTGCGGGAATTCAGGCCTCGAAGCGCACTCCCGAGCTACTCCCCCTGGCACACCCGATCGCCGTTCACTATTGCGCGGTTGACCTTTCCTTGGCCGAGGACGGGGTTGAGATTCGCGCGACCGTGCGCACGGCTGACCGCACGGGCATTGAGATGGAGGCCCTCACAGCCGTCACTGTCGCAGCTTTGACCGTCATTGACATGGTGAAAGGTGTCGACAAAATGGTCGCCATTCGCGAGTGCTATGTCGAGGAAAAGAGCGGCGGTCGGAGCGGAACATGGACTCGCCCCAGCGCCTAGCACTCAGTGGATTAGTGATCCTCGGTGGAGGGACCGGCCAGCGGCTGGGAGGGGCGTCAAAACCCGACCTCGTGGTCCGAGGCCGACGTGCGCTTGAGTGGGCGCTCGCCTCTGAGCCCGGGATTCCTCACGTATGCGTGGTACCTGAGACCGTCACAGTTCCAAGCGACGTTATCCGCGTCATGGAGGAGCCGCCGCGCTCTGGCCCCGCAGCCGGGTTTATTGCAGGCGTTCAGGCACTTCTTCAAGTTCTTCCCGAGGACACGGAGTCTCGCTGGATCGGCCTTGTTCCCGTTGACGCCCCCTTGGCTACCCTGACTTTCCCACTCCTTCTCGAGGCCGTGGAAGAGTCAATTTCTCAGGGACGTTGCGTAGATGGCGTGCTCGCATGCGCGGCGGAACACCGACAGAACTTGATCGGTGTTTTTTCTCTGGATGCAGTCCGCAACTTCACCGTGTCCCAGTGGGTGAATCGTTCGATGCGCGCCCTATTGAAAGAGCTCGACACGATTGATGTCGAAGTCCCAGAGTCATGGGTTGCAGATATCGATACTCCCGTTGATTTGCAGCGCGCACAGACATACGCAATGGACGGGGAGCTTTGCACAGAAGGAGAAAGCTCACGTGAGTGAATCGATTGAAATTCCAGGTTCGGGGAGATTGGAGACCCGTCCTGCTCTGGCACACCTCGATCTTGTGGCTCCCCCAGTCGCGCGTGCGCTCACGGCGCTCGAAGCGGCCAACCCCGCGGTGGCCTCGTTAGCGCGAGTAAGTGAAGTTGACCCGGAACTGGCTGATACGGAAGTTCTCACCCAGGCTTTCGGGATGGATCTTGCACTGTCTTCGAATTGTATTTTGGTTGCGGGCAAGCGCGCGGGTGAAGAAAGAATCGCAGCGTGTGTTGTGCGCGCAACGACCAACGCTGATGTGAATCACGTGGTGAAGAAGCTTCTCGACGTACGAAAAGCTTCGTTTTGGCCGCAAGAGCGCGCAGTCGAGGCCTCGGGGATGGAATACGGAGGGATCACTCCGCTTGGCATCCCCGAGGCCTGGCGACTGTTGATCGATTCGCGTTGCGTGCAGGGATGGTCCTGCATCGGCTCGGGGCTGCGCCGCTCAAAGCTCTTCGTTCCCGGAGAGCTCCTTGCTGCGCTTCCCGGCGCCGAAATCGTGGAGGGCCTGGGGATTTAGTCGATTTCTGGGAACCAGATGCCGATTTCGCGCAGTGCGGATTCGGGCGAATCTGAACCGTGAATGATGTTCTCCATGTTCGGCGTATCCCAGGCGCGGCCGAGGTCCCCGCGGATGGTGCCGGCGGGAGCGGTTGTCGGATCGGTCGAGCCCATCATGGTGCGCATACCCTCAATGACGCGCTGGCCTTCAACGATGATCGCGACCAGGGGGCCAGCGCTCATGAAATCCAGGAGGCCTTCAAAGAAGGGCTTGCCTGCGTGGTCGCGGTAGTGCTCGGCGAGGATTTCACGCGAGGCAACCATGATCTTCAGGCCCTTGATGATGTAGCCCTTCGCTTCGATGCGGCGCAGGATCTCACCGGTCAAACCGCGGGCGTAGCCGTCGGGCTTGACGAGGATGAGGGTGTGCTCCAACGAGGGATCCAATAGGTGCTGACGTGTAATCAGAACGGAATCGGCGCTCACAAAATCTCCTTTGCTTGAGTGAGGACGTTTCAGCATAACCGGCGATGGGCCGAAAGTCATAGCCCCCAGACAATACGAAAAAGGACTGACCGCCATGGTCAGCCCTTTTTCGTTATCCCATCAACACAGAGCAGTCTTCCCAGAAAGTCTTCCGGAGAGATACGAGCAACACCAGTCACTCGTTGTCTGATGCACCAAGTCTACGAAGATCAACTGCGAGGAATACGTGCGTTTCCTGGGAGTTTTCTGGAGCGGGTTTCTCATGCGTCAACTGCGCTACTTGGCTTTAACCCCGCAGCTCACAGATTCGCATCATTGGACTGCGAAAAATGATCTTCCACAAATGCTGGGCCTTCAAAACCATGACGCCCCAAAGTCTGGAAAATATCGTCCATGATCTGCGAAGGTTCCTGCAATCCCGCCGAAAACTCCGGGTGCTGAATTTCGATTGCTGCAAACCCGGCCGGATCAGACACAGGCTGAGTATCGTACTTCTCCCCTAGGAGCGCATTCACTTCCTCGAGATCCGCGGGAGCGCCGAAAATCCATGTTGTCGCAGCCGGGCCTTCGGCGTTTCGCCCCAAATAGAGGCGCATCAGCACAACCTTCTTGCCCGCCCGCGGGAAACTTCCGCCCACGCGCGTAAAGAGGTGCAGATCCAGATCGCCCAGCGATCCATCAACGAGGCAGTAGGCGTAGGCACCGATTCCTCGAACGCTCAGTGCATCGGCCAAAATTCCGAGGAACTCATCCGGGAAGGGCTCTTCTTGGAAGTAGATTCCTTCCCCGCGCTCAGGTGCGTGCTCGCCCATGATTTTGATGGGTAGTCCCGCCTCTTCAAGCGCCTGCGCGACTAAAGAAATGTTGTACTCGGGAAAGGGATGAAGAATTGCGGCATTCTTTCCCAGTCTTTCGACGAAAACATAGGTCGAGAATCCCAACTCTTTTGTAATCTGCGTGCTCATTCTTCCTCCTCTAACTCCCCTTTAAAAGGCATATCCGCTCAGGTATACAAGCAAAAAATTGCCGAGGCCGGGAAAGACCCAAGGGCACACCCGGCCTCGGCAATTCTCAATCAGTTCAAGCACAACCCCTGAGAGTGCAAAACCTCAAGGACGGGCGCGGTATCAAAGGTATTTGGCAGGCCCATCTGCTCGCTAATCTGCTGAGTGAAGGCATTGGTCGCACCCAGTCCAGCCTTACGCAGTTCGTAGTATGTGCGCACGTCTTCGTCGTACTCGGCAAGCTCCTCGAGATACGAACCCTCGACCACCGGGTAGGCGTTCTCGGAAACAGCAAGGTGCTTGGGCAGACGAGGCCGGTACGGGGGATCTTGAAGCGGGCGGCCAACCAAGAGGCCCAGAATCGGGAAGGTCATGCGCGG
>CAUTOM010000061.1:0-8767 GCA_963540435.1 uncultured Actinomyces sp. | reverse complement strand
AGTTGGCGCCAAGCAGACGGTGCATTCCGCTGCTTGGCGCCATACTCTTAGCATCGACAAGTCCTTGAAGACATTCGCACTTACCTGTCAGCACGTTTCTTTCGCGATGTAAACGAACTCACTCCTGCAATCGTCATGAGCAAGACGCCCAAGACAGCCAGGGTGGAGATCGCGATCAGAGCGAAGTCCATCATCCGTGCGAAGGCCAGTGCGATGAGGACAACGCCTGTGAAAATGACGATGCATGCCCACACCAGCTGCCCGATGCGTACTCCGCGATAGGGGGCTTCCTTGAGTTCTTCTGCAGACCACACTCGGGTGGGAGGAATGACACCTGGGTCAGGTACTGAGTGTGGTGCCTGTGTTTGTCCTGCGCTTGTTGCCCATGCCGAAGAGGCGCTCGCCCCAGCCTGCGGGCTAGTGTAGGTCGACGACGTGCCTGAAGATGCGTGAGGCGCGTTCCCACTTGGCGGAACAGCAGGGGCGCCAGAAACTCCGGCGTCGGCCTCGGCCTGTTTGGCGGAAGAGGGGGCCGCGTCCTCGGTCACTGGAAGTTCCCGCGTTTCCGAGACGAGGCCGGAGGGAAGCGTTGCGGTCTCATCCGAGGCACTGGCGGGCTGGGGGACCTCGGGAGCATCATTTCCCACGGGAAGCGGGGTCGTTTCTTCCCCGTTTGTGGGTAGGGGAACGGTCTGATCAAAGTCGTTGACACTCATGTTGGATCCTTTCAGTGCGCGCCTGCGGCGGACTCAGAAGCACTAGGGGAAGCGGAGGGCGTTGGGCTTGCCTCCTGTCCAGCTGATGCGCTTGGTGAAGGCGTCGCTGGTGACGGTGAAGGCGTTCCAGATGGCCAGGGATCGCGATTGGCGGAGCTTCCTGTTTCCTCGACGTTCACGTTGATGATCTGCGGGGCATCGAGGTAAACCGTGATTCCTTCGCCTTCTTTCCAGGTCGGGGACTTGAGGATTGTTGGCGTGGAATCATTGAATCCTTGCCAATCCGCATCTCCATTCATGTCCAGAGTGACGCTCAGAGGACGATTCTGTGCGACCACCCGTACTGGCTGGCCTTGACGCGCTTGGATATTTGCAGAGGGGATGAGATTTCCTCGGACGTGGATGTCCTTCGTGAGCCCATCAGGCGCATGGGTGAGATCCAAGTCAAGAACGACGACCTGTGAACCGTTTTGGCCAGCGATCTCGTCAGACTTCCATGTTGCCTCGTAACTGGAGGTCGAGACATTTCCCCAGTGCCAGCCGTCCGCGCTTGTGACGGCCGCGTAGCCAATACCACCCAGCCCTGCCGGGATAGCCAAGAAGATACCGATGGTCGATAAAACGCTAAGTGCTGCGGAGGAGCGGTCACGAATCGCTGCAATCAGGTGAGCGAAACCGACGATGAGAAGGCAAATGCCACCGCCAATTAATCCGATCTGCACCCAGCTGTCAGCCGCACTTGTTGTCTTTAAACCATTGCGGTACATGAGCCAGAAGGTTCCGGCAAGCACCAGCATGACCAGTCCGTAGACACTCAAGACAGCTGCGCGTGAAAGACGGCGAGGAAGGAGCGGGGCTTGGACGGTGAAGGGAGTAAAACGCGTTCCGGCACTTTGAGGAACCGTGTGTCCCGAGGCCGCGTACGAGGCGTTCCACTGCTGTCTCCATTGATCCCCCTGCATCTGGGGGCCAGGAGCATCTGAGGCAGGAGGCGGGTAGGCACCTGCAGGTGAGGCGCTAAAAGGGGAAGACTCGCTGGAGTGTGCTTCTGGTGAAGGCTGGGATCCCGGGAATTGCTCAGGGCCCCCTTGGGTTCGCCAGTCGGGAGTTGATTGAGGCATGGTGTTTCCTTGGAACGTCCGATTCGATTTCGATAGCAATATGGCGATGATGACGATGGCCGCAGGGAGCGCGAGGAAGAAAGGCACCCTGAAGAAGACCGAGGTGATACCCAAAGCACCGCCGCCGAAGATCGCCATGAAGGCTGCGCCGACGATCGCCATATCGAAACGCCCCTTGAGCATTTCGTCGACATGGATTCGACCATCGCGAGCCTCTGGCAAGAAGACCCAGGCGAATGCATAGAAGATGCACACGACAGGGAAAATGAAGGCGAGGACAACGATGAGGATCCGCACCGAATTCACGTCCCATCCGTAGCGTTGTGCCAGACCTTGACACACGCCACCGATGACGCGAGGTTCACCACGGAAGAAACCGGAGTATCGCAATGTGTTCATGAATCCTTTATCCATGCTTCAACTCTGCCCAAAGATGTGCAAAGAAGATATAGGGGGATGCCCTGATCTATCCCCGATTTGTCGATCTCTCTTTCCCCGAATGACAGAAAACGTGTGAAGATAAACGGGTGAGTCACGTGCAGGACAATACCGATACGCCTCAGGGCAGGCAGGCGGGCTACGAGTGGACCCCGCCTCAAATCGTGCCGCCTCAGCGCGCCCTGCGACGCTCCTGCGCGCACTCGACGGATATGCCTCTTCCTTGGATTGGGGGCGTGTGTGCCGGAATCTCCTCAATGCTCGGTATCTCGGTGCGCGTCGTGCGTTTTGCCTTTCTCATCGCACTTCCCGCCTACGGACTCTCTCTTGTCGTCTACCTCTGGCTCTGGCTTACCGTTCCCGAGGACTTAGGCGGGGAACAAAGCGGGACTGGACGCCTGCGTTCGCCCCTGGCCTCGGCAGAAGAAATCGCCAGACGCGAAAGCCAACAGCGCAATCTGCGCGTGCTCCTGGTGGGACTCGGCTCGCTCGGTCTTGCCCTCGCGATCGCCTACCTGCTGTTTGCGGGGATTGCGGGACTGCGCGACATTGCCTCCGCGATTTTGGTCATCGGTGGAATCTCAGCGGTGTGGACTCAAAGCGCGCGTGCACACAGCTGGAAGAGTCCGCTTTTTATCCTCATCACTCTTGCCGGGATGCTCTTGGTCGCCGCTGGCTTGGCCTTGGCATTCTTCCGCGGGCAATCGCCCTGGGATCTTGCACGAGGCGCGATCTTGGGCGCTTCCCTGATCCTTGCCTTGGGCGTGGCGATTATTCCTTTGTGGGTGCGCACCTCTCAAGAGAGCGCCCGCAGTAAGGAACGCGAAATGCGCGAGGCGGAGCGTGCAGATATGGCCGCACACCTGCACGATTCTGTCCTTCAGACCCTCACATTGATCCGCAATAACGCTGATAATCCAACGTCAGTGCGCGCTCTGGCACTTGGGCAAGAGCGCGAGTTGCGCTCGTGGCTGTACACCGGACGCGAAGAAGCCGCGGATTCTCTTACCGAGGCCCTGCGCGAGGCAGTCTCAGCCCTGGAAACCACCTTCGGGGTGGAAGTGGGCGTCGTGACCGTCTCTGATACGCGTCCAGGTCCCGGGGAACTTGCGATGGTCGCTGCTGCATCGGAAGCAGTCTCAAACGCGATTCGCCACGCGAAGCCGCCCCTGAGTGTCTACCTCGAAGTTGGTCCGGGCGGATCCGATATCTACGTCAAAGACTGCGGCGATGGCTTTGATCTATCGCAAATTCCCGAAGACCGGCACGGGGTTCGTAACTCGATCATTGGCCGCATGGAACGCGCGGGGGGCACAGCTACTATCCGCCATCTTCCCAGTGGAACAGAAGTTCACCTCTGTATGCCCGCAGCTACACTGGAATAAGCGCACTTCACGAAGGAGAACACGGTCATGACGATCCGGATTTTGGTCATTGATGATCACGCACTTGTGCGTGCAGGAGTGCGCAGTGAATTGGAATCCAGCGGCGCCGACCTTGAAATCGTTGGCGAGGCCAGTGACGTCGAAGGCGCAATCGCCGCCTGCCACGCGCTCCACCCCGATGTTGCACTCCTCGACGTTCACCTCCCGGGCGGTGCGGGGGGAGGCGGCGCTGAAGTTGCGGCCTCGTGCGCGGATGTTGAAGGGCTGCGATTTCTTGCACTCTCGGTGTCAGATTCCCCCGAAGATGTTGTTTCGGTTATTCGCGCGGGCGCTCGCGGTTACGTTACCAAGTCAATTTCGACCCCTGAACTTGTCGAGGCCATTGGTCGCGTAGCAGCAGGGGACGCGGCCTTCTCGCCGCGCCTAGCGGGTTTCGTGCTCGATGCTTTCGGCGGCGGAAATGCCCCGGTTGCCGCTCATGATGATGAGCTGGATCTTCTCTCAGCACGTGAGCAAGAAGTGATGCGTTTGATCGCTCGCGGCTATCCCTACAAAGAGGTCGCATCCGAGCTTTTTATTTCGATTAAAACCGTTGAAACACACGTATCTGCGGTGCTTCGTAAGCTCCAGCTTTCCAATCGAAACGAGCTCACGCACTGGGCCATGCAAAGACACATTATTTAGTCTTTCAGGTGCCTTGCGGTGAAGTTCACCCGCGTGCTGGGCGCTTCATGGACAAAGATGCGGGGTAGGGGCGATACCATGAGTAGTCCTTGCACCACGATGCCTTGGGAGTGGCGATCATGCACGCAATCGGTTTCGACCGCGATCAGTATCTAGCCCTTCAATCTGAACACATTGCGCAACGTCGCCAGCAGTTCGGTGGAACCCTGTACTTGGAGTTTGGCGGCAAGCTCGTTGACGACATGCACGCCTCTCGCGTTCTTCCCGGATTCACCCCGGATAACAAGATTGTCATGCTTGCCGAGCTTGCTGACGAGGCCGAAATTGTCGTCGCCGTCAACGCCTTGGATTTCCAGCGTCGCAAGATGCGTGAAGACCTGGGAATCACCTACGAAGATGACGTCTTCCGTCACATCGATATGTTCCGCGAATACGGGCTGTATGTGGGCAACGTTGTCATTACCCGGTGGAGCGACTCCAATGAGCAGGCACACGCTTTCAAACGCAAGCTCGAGGCTCGTGGTATCAAGGTCGCGCGCCACTATCCCATCGAGGGCTACCCGAACAACATCGACCTCATCGTCTCCGATCAGGGGCTGGGGCGTAACGAATACGTTCATACGACTCGTCCGCTGGTGATTGTCACCGCTCCCGGACCCGGTTCAGGTAAGCTCGCAACCTGCCTCTCCCAGCTCTACCACGATCACAAGCGCGGAATGACCTCGGGATACGCAAAGTTTGAGACCTTCCCGATCTGGAACCTGCCGCTGGATCACCCGGTGAATGTTGCTTATGAGGCGGCCACCGTGGACTTGGACGACGTCAACATGATTGACCACTTCCACTTGAAGGCTCACGGCGAAACCACGGTCAACTACAACCGCGATATTGAGGCCTTCCCGGTTTTGCGTCGCCTTTTGGAAAAGATCATGGGAACTTCTCCCTACCAGTCGCCCACCGACATGGGCGTCAATATGGCCGGTTTTTGCATTAGCGACGACGAGGCCTGCCGCGAAGCCTCCAAGCAGGAAATTATTCGCCGCTGGTACAAGGCTTTGGCGCTGGAGGCGCGCGAGGATCTTCCGCCCGTGCAGTCTGAGCGTGCGGCTCGCCTGATGACCGCAATGAACCTGAGCAGTGCGGACCGCCCGGTTGTTGCTCCCGCGCTTGAGCGTGCCCGCGAAACCGGTTACCCCGCTGCTGCAATGGAATTGAGCGACGGGCGCATTGTCACCGGAAAGACTTCAGACTTGCTGGGCCCCTGCTCCGCGATGCTCTTGAACGCTATGAAGCTCCTGGCCGGAATCGCCAAAGAAGAGAAGCTTTTGGCTCCCGAACAGATTGAGCCCATTCAAAAGCTCAAGACTGAGCACTTGGGCAGTCGTAACCCGCGCTTGCACACCGACGAAGTCTTGATCGCGCTCGCGGGTTCGGCTCGTTCAAATGAGCATGCGGCACTAGCTCTTAAGCAGCTGTCCAAGCTGGCTGGCTGCGATGTTCACTCTTCAGTGCTGCTGGGCAGCGTTGACGAAGGAATCCTTCGTCAACTCGGTATGAATGTCACTGCTGAACCCGTTCACGCAACCAAGGGCGTCTACCACAAGCACTGAAAATGGATCAGGAACACTCACTTCCCAACCTCGGCTCTTTCCTTGATTTCGGCAGCGATTCCCAGGAAAACCTGCCCCTGTATGACCCGAGTGCCTCGGCGCAAGGAACCTGGGGTTCTATCGCCGATAGTCGAGGCATCGGGAACGCTAGCGATCCCCTGGGCGCTGGCGCCCCGTGGGAAGCGGCCTCGTCGCCGCAGAAGGACCCCGAAAGCTTGCTTGCGGGACTCAACGATCAACAGCGCGCCGCGGTTGAACACCGCGGGGTTCCTCTGTTGATTATGGCGGGTGCGGGCTCTGGGAAGACTCGCGTTCTGACACATCGGATTGCGTACCTTTTGGCAACCGGCCAGGCTCGCGCCGGCGAGATTTTAGCGATTACCTTCACCAATAAGGCAGCCGCCGAAATGCGTGAGCGCGTCGAGGCCTTGGTGGGTGGGGGAGCGGCACGCAGGATGTGGGTGTCCACCTTCCACTCGGCGTGTGTGCGAGTATTGCGTGCGGAATACCGCGCAGCCGGATTGCGATCGACCTTCAGTATTTATGATTCGCAGGATTCTCAGCGCCTGATTCAGATGGTGCTAAAAGCAGCAGATGTGGATATTAAACGATTCACTCCTAAGCTTGTGGCCGCGCGTATTTCGGACCTTAAGAACGAGCTCATCACCTGGCAGGAATACCGCGATACCGCGCCAAATGACCCCATTTCACGGGTTGTTGCTTCAGCCTACGAAGAATATGAGAAGCGCCTTGCGCAGGCCAATGCGCTGGACTTTGACGACCTGATTGCTCGTACCGTGCGCCTGCTCAAGGACAACCCCGCGATCGCCGAACACTACCACCGCCGCTTCCGCCATATTCTGGTCGACGAATATCAAGATACGAACCACGCGCAGTACGTGCTGGTGCGCGAACTTGTGGGCACCGGGGATGACGGAGTCGAGCCTGGACAACTCACGGTTGTCGGCGACTCGGATCAATCGATCTACGCATTCCGCGGTGCGACAATCCGCAACATCGAAGAATTTGAACGCGATTTTCCCGGCGCGCGAACCATTTTGCTGGAACAGAACTACCGTTCGACCCAGAACATTTTGTCCGCAGCCAATGCCGTGATCGCCCGCAATGAGGGGCGCCGCGCGAAGAACCTGTGGACGGCATCGGGGGAGGGCGCACTGATCACTGTCGACGCCGCAGACTCAGATCGCGACGAGGCGCGCTTCATTGTTTCAGAGATGGAAAAACTCTCTGCGGCCGGGAGCCGCTGGGCTGATATCGCGGTCTTCTACCGGACGAACTCGCAATCACGAGCAATTGAAGAACTCCTGGTCCGCCAAGGCATTCCCTACCGAGTCGTCGGAGGCACTCGCTTCTACGAGCGCGCAGAAATCAAGGATGCACTGGCCTACCTTCAAGTGATCTCGAACCCTGATGACACCGTTGCGCTGCGTCGCGTCCTGAACACTCCCCGACGCGGAATCGGCCCGAAGGCTGAAGCCGACCTCATTGCCCACAGCGATCGCCACGGGATCTCCATGGGCGCGGCCGCCAGGGACTGCTGGATTTCTCAGGGCCGAGGCCTCGGAGAAGCCGAAGGGACCGGCCTGACCTTGGCGGAGCTTCCCAAGGAAGAGGTTGAGGAAGCGCGAGGTGGCGTGGCCGGGCTGAGCCCGCGCGCGGCCTCGGCAATCGGTGATTTTTGGGGACTGATTGAAGCCATGCGACGCGCCGAACAGGCCGGTGCAAGCGCAGCGGAGATTCTCGAAGAAGTCCTTGATCGAACGGGATATCTTGCGACTTTGCGACGTTCCCAAGACCCTCAGGATGCCTCGCGAGTGGAAAACCTTGCCGAATTGCACGCGGTTGCGTTGGACTACGTCCAGACCAGCGGTGAGGTCGGCTTGGCAGGCTTCCTTGAGCGCGTTGCCCTGGTTGCTGACTCGGATCAGCTTCCCGAGGAAGAAAGCGGAAGCGGCCAGGTCACGCTCATGACGGTTCACACTGCGAAGGGCCTTGAATTCCCGGTCGTCTTCGTGACCGGTATGGAGGATGGCACTTTCCCGCACCAGCGCTCGCTGGGCGACCCTGAAGAATTGGCAGAAGAACGCCGTTTGGCCTATGTCGCCATCACGCGTGCTCGTAAGCAGCTCTACTTGACGCGCGCCGCGGTTCGCAGTGCGTGGGGAGCGCCCCAGGAAATGCCTCCTTCGCGATTCTTGGACGATATTCCCGCCGAATTGCTTGACGTGCGTCGATCGAATACTTCCATGGAACGCCTACGCGGCGGCTATGGCGCGGGATCGGGTTACGGTTCGAGCTACGGCGGATATCCGGGTGGTTCCGGGTATGGGAGCGACTACGGATATTCGCGTCGACGAGACGACGATGGAGGCTACGTTTTTGGTGGTGGCTCGTCACCGAGGAACGACGGTGGCCCTCTTGCGGGCCGAGGCCTCGGCGGCTCGCGTGGAACCTCGGCACCGCGCACAACGGTTTCGCGTCCGACCGGCGCAAGCGCACCCAAGCAGACCCTTAAGCCCGAGGAGACTCGGGTTGGGGATCGCGTGCGTCACGCAACCCTTGGGGAAGGCGTGATTATCGGCTTGGAAGGAGCCGGCGAGCGAACCATTGCGGAAGTTGCCTTCGCGTCAGCTAAAAAACGCCTGTTGTTGCGGATGGCCCCCATGGAAAAGATCTAAGGCGCTGTAGGCTTAAGACAGTAGCGTGCGAATGAGTTGCCGCGCGCACAAACGCCCCTCGGGCACAAAGTGAAGGGACACAATGGATCTCTACGAATACCAAGCACGGGAGTT
>CAUTOM010000060.1:0-9047 GCA_963540435.1 uncultured Actinomyces sp. | reverse complement strand
CGCGCACGTGTTCGGGGCGGGAAATCCCAAATCCTAGAAGCACGGGCGCTGCGGCCTGCTCGCGCAAGGTCGCCACGGCCTCGTGCAAGCCGACGGTCGAGGCCTCATGATCGGCGCCCGTAACTCCCACGCGCGAAACTGCATACACGTACCCGCGGGCCGAACTCGCGACATCGCTGAGCGTGCGTGGGGAGGCCGAAGGCGGTGCAATGTAGACGCTATCAACGCCGCAGGCGAAGGCTGCCTTGCTGAAAGGATCGCCCTCGCGGATTGGGACATCAGGGATGAGAACCGAATCCACTCCGACCTCGGCGCAGCGCGCATAGAAACGCTCGATACCGATGGAGAAAGGAACATTCGCGTAGACGAGCAGACCGATAGGAATCTCGGGGTGAGCTGCGCGAATGCGGCCCAAGATTGCGAAAGACTCCTCGAAGCCGATTCCAGCATTGAGAGCACGCAGGTGTGCTTCTTGGATGACGACACCATCAGCGACCGGGTCAGAGAAAGGAATTCCCAATTCCAAAGCATCCGCGCCATCGGCAATGAGGGCCCCGATAATTGCTTCGCAGGCGCTAGGAGTGGGGTCTCCAAGCATAACGAAGGGGACGATCGCCCCGCGCCCCTCAGCCGCGCAGCGCTCGAACATGGATTCGTAGCGGGTCATCGCTCCTCCTTGGGGGTCGAAAGGTCGTAGGAATGAGTCCTGTGGGTTCCTGAGCCTGCTCGCGCCTGCGCGACCAATTCAGCGGCGCGTGCAACCGCTCCATCGCGCGAGAAAGAACCGCCGAGGCGCTCGCGCACCTGATCGAGGTCCTTATCGCCGCGACCCGATAGGCACACGAGAAGTCGGGGAGTGTGACCCTCGGGGACATCCAGTCCGGCAGTTGTCCCGTTTGATTCAAGGTCTGCGGCCATCTTCAAGGCGTAGGCCAGAGCGTGCGAGGACTCCATTGCGGGGATAATTCCCTCGTGGCGCGAGAGAACAATGAAAGCTTCGACCGCTTCCTCATCGGTGATCCCCACGTAGTTCGCGCGGCCACTTGCTGATAGGTAAGCATGTTGGGGTCCGACTCCCGGGTAATCAAGGCCCGCCGAAATTGAGTAGGATTCTTCGACTTGGCCCTCATCGGTACGCATGAGGTAGGAGCGTGCACCGTGGAGGACGCCGACCTTCCCTTCATGGATTGCTGCCCCGTGGTGGCCGCTATCCAGTCCCTCACCCGCGGGTTCGACACCGTAGAGGGCAACGGAGGGATCATCGATGAAATCTGCGAACATTCCGATCGCATTGGAACCACCGCCGACGCAGGCGATGACGGCGTCGGGAAGACCACCGGTCATAGCGAGCATTTGTGCGCGCGCCTCGGTGGAAATAATGCGGTGGAATTCGCGAACGATCGTGGGGAAGGGGTGCGGGCCTGCCGCGGTTCCCAAGAGATAGTGGGAGGTCGCAAAAGTCGCTGTCCAGTCGCGCAGGGCCTCGTTGACAGCGTCCTTGAGGGTGCCGCTGCCTGCAGTTACCGGGACGACGGTCGCGCCCATGAGTTCCATGCGTTCAACGTTGGGGGCTTGGCGAACGACGTCAACCGCACCCATGTAAATCGTGCATTCCAAGCCGAGAAGCGCGCAGACCATTGCGGTTGCGGTGCCGTGCTGGCCAGCTCCTGTTTCGGCGATGATGCGCGTCTTTCCCATGCGCTTGGCAAGCAATGCCTGGCCGAGGACTTGGTTGCCCTTGTGTGCGCCGCCGTGGACGAGGTCTTCTCGCTTGAGGAAGATGCGTGCTGCTCCGCCGGACAGGTTACGTAGTTCCGTGACCGGAGTGGGGCGACCTAGGAAATGATGCAACAGTGTGTTGATCTCTTCAATGAAGCTCGGATCATCGATCGCCTCGATGAAGGCTTCTTCAAGTTGGTCGAGCGCAGGGATGAGGAGTTCGGGGACGTACTGTCCGCCGAAATCTCCGAAGTAGGGGGAAAGCTTGGTTGGGTGTTCTCCCAAGGCCGTGGTCGCGCCATCGCCAGCGCCGAGGCGTTCGCTTGAGTACGGTTCCCATGACGTTGAGTGTGCCTGGGCTTCGTAGTATGCCTGGCCGGCGCTGGGAACGCCGCCCGTGATCTCCCACGCGGCGTGAGCGGGATCGTCAGAACCAGAAAGGTGAGAACCGACGAGCAGGGCATCAACATAAGGGGCAAGATCGTCAACATCACTGCGAGAATTCACACCTGATTCGCCAACAATGACCGCCCCAGCGGGGGCGAGGGGAGCAAGCGCGCGAGTACGGGCCTTATCAATGTTGAGCGTGCGTAGATCCCGGTTGTTGATACCAATAATTCGCGCGCCCAATAGCTGTGCGCGACGCATATCCTCTTCGGTGTCCACCTCGGTGAGCACATCCATTCCCAAGCGAAGCGCGGCCAAAGAAAGCTCGCGATAGGCCTCGTCATCAAGAATGCTCAGCATGAGCAAGATGGCGTCCGCGCCATGCACTCGCGCCGCGGTGACCTGGATTGGATCGATAACGAAGTCCTTGCACAAAATCGGCTGAGTGGCCTCGGAGCGCACCTCGTCGATGTCCTCGAAGCGACCGTTGAAACGATCGGGCTCGGTCAGCACGCTGATCGCCGCAGCGTAGGGAGCATAGGCGCGAGCCAGGAGGCGCGGAGAATATGTCCCCTCGATGATTGTCCCCAGGGTCGGGGAAGCAGACTTGCACTCCATGATGATTGCGGGACCGGTGGCGCGCGACTCGATGCCGTTTTCACCCGGGGTACGGGTGCGCAGGGCATCTTCGAAAGAGCGCTCGGATCGAGGCAGAGTCAGGGGATCAATGTTCCCGTAGGCCTCGTAGAGTTCGGGAAGGCGCGTGCGGCGCGCTGCGACCAAGGAATCAAGGACTGTTCCGGTGGCGCGCAGGCGCTGTGAAATCGGGGAGAAAGCGTGCTGGCTCATTGTTGCTCCTGCGTCTTCAATTCTTGTGCGGTTGAAGCAATTGTCTTCAGGTGTGCGGCAACTGCGCCGCTGGCAAGCTGGGCGAGTGCAGCGGTGGTTCCTTCGCTCAAGGAAGGAACCTTTCCGGCCAGATAGAGCATGGCTCCCGTCGTTGCGGCAATCGCATCGCGCTGAGCAGCAACGCCCGAACCGTTGAAAATATCAGTGATGAGACGAAGATTGTCGCTCGCATCTCCACCAATCAGATCCGACAAAGGCGCAGGAGTGATTCCCAGTTCTTCAGGGGTATAGGCGAAAGACGAGACCCCCTCACGAGTAATCTCTCGGACTTCAGTTTGCCCGTGGACGGCGAACTCGTCGGTCCCGCTTCCGTGGACAACCAGAGCGTGTTCGAGCCCAAGGGAAGCCAGAGCCTGCGCGACATCGTCGAGGAGGTCGCGCTTGCCCACGCCCAGAACCTGATAGGACAGGTGGGCGGGGTTCACCAAGGGGCCAATGAGATTAAAGATCGTCGGATTCTTGAGCGCTGCACGCACCGGGGCGACGAAACGCATTGCCGGGTGGTATTTCTGTGCGAAGAGGAAACAAAAGCCTGTGCGCTCAAGGAGCTGCGCTGAAGAAGCGGGGCAGAGATCCAGGGGAATTCCCGCAGCTTCAATGAGGTCGGCTGCTCCCGCCTTCGAGGACACTGCACGGTTGCCGTGCTTGGCTACCTTCAGTCCCATGGATGCTGCGACGAAGGCCGAGGCCGTGGAGACGTTGATCGTGCCCACGCCGTCGCCGCCCGTGCCCACCACGTCGATAATGCCGGTGGCATCAGTGGAGAAGCTCTGCGCTGCTTGTCGGAAGGCCTCGGCGGCACCCGCGATTTCGCTGGGCTGTTCGCCACGTGCGTGAAGCGCCCCCAAGAAAGCCGCGATTTCAATATCACTGAGCTCGCCGCGCGACATCTGCTCGAATACGCTTCGAGCCTGGTCTTGGTCCAAAACAGCACCATTCAATGCGTGGCGCAGGTAAGACTCACTCATGAGAACTCCTTTGAAATCGAAGGTGAAAGTGTCAAATTAGCCAAAAGCCCGCGCAAAAGGATCGGTCCGGCGGGGGTCAGAATAGATTCGGGGTGGAATTGCAGGCCGATGCACGGAGCGCTGCGGTGGCGCGCGGCCATGACGATTCCATCGTGGGTATGAGCCAGTGAAATCAAAGATTTGGGAAGGCTCCGGGTTCCCAGCGAGTGATAGCGAGCAATCGAGATGTAACCGTGCGTGGCCTCGTCTCCGGGGCGGGGTGCTTCAGCAATAGCAGAAAATGACGGATCTTCGATCCCGGCCTCGGTGAGTTCAACGCGGTCAGTGCGCCCGTGGGTTGCGCCAACCGGGGCGACAACTCCGCCACAGGCCTCGACCATTGCCTGGAAGCCCAAGCAAATGCCCAAGGTTGGGATTTTCTCTTGCAGAGCCACGTCAAGGATTTCCATCATGTGTCCGGCTTGGCGCGGGTGTCCCGGTCCGGGGGAGAGGATCAAGAGCGGGCGTTCGCCCGCAGCGCGCTCTGCGGCTGTCGGCTCAAGAGCATCGCGCAGCGTGCCTACAGGAGTTGTATTGCGGAAGACCTGTACTCTAGCCTCGCGAGCCGTCAGGTCAACCAAGTTGTAGACGAAAGAATCGCGGTTATCGACGAAAATGACGCGCACTTTAGAACTCACCTTCTTCTGCGCTCGCTGCAATAACCAGCGGACGGTGTGCCGAGGCAGCTAGGGCGCGCAAAACTGCACTCGCCTTGTGGACGGTTTCTTCGGCCTCGCGAGCCGGGACGGAATCTGCAACGACACCGGCGCCGGCCTGCACGATCGCGCGTCCGTCTTTGACGAAAGCCGAACGGATGACGATGCAGGTATCGAGTTCGCCATCGCCGCGAAGATACCCGACTGCCCCGCCGTAAGAACCTCGCCTCGCTCCCTCATAGGTGCGAATAAGCTCAGCAGCGCGAAGCTTGGGGGCGCCGGTTAGTGTTCCCATGGTCATGGACGCGCGGAAAGCATCTAGGGGATGAAGATCCTCGGCCAAGGTGCCGCTCACTTCGGAAACCAAATGCATGACGCGCGAGTATCGATCCACGCGCAGGAGCTGTTCAACTCTGCGGGTGCCGCGCGTGGAAACTCGGGCAACGTCATTTCGTGCAAGATCAACCAACATGACGTGCTCTGCGACTTCTTTCGCATCCGATCGAAGCTCAAGCTCCAGTCGTATATCGAGTTCGTGATCGATGCTGCCATCTGGAGCAAAACCACGCGGACGTGTACCTGCGATTGGGCGGATCGCGACGGTGTGGTTCTTTGCCGAATGCAGGAGCGAGGACTCGGGGGAAGCTCCGAAAAGTTCGAAGTTTTCAGTCCCGATGTAGAACATGTAGGGACTGGGGTTCTCATCGCGCAAGAAACGGTAGCTGGTCAGTGCGTCGGCGCATTCAGCGATGAAACCGCGCGAGGGAACAACCTGATAGATATCGCCTGCGGCAATGTGTTCTTGCATCACGGTGACGAGCTCGGCGAAGTCACTATCGGAGATCGTTGGGCGGGCAATGAGGGGCTCTGCGCCTTCTTCCTCAATTTCCGAGGCCGTGGATTCCGGCGCGCTTTCGGGTGCGGCGTCGATCGCCTCGGCAAGGGCGTTCATGCGCTGCTCAAGGGAAATGGGATCGAGGGAAGCGCCAACTAACTGGGCGCTTTGAGAGGGGTGATCAACCACCAAAATGATGCGTGATAAATAGAAGAGATAGTCGGGGCAGGAGTTGAAACCGTGGGCAACCTCGGGCAAGGACTCATAAGTTGCAAGGTAATCAAAGGCGACAGCGCCGGCAACCAAAGGAAGGTGCGGATGATCGATGGGGGTATCGGTCAGGATACGCAAGGGCTCCATGGTTGCGCGCTGCTTGAGGCGGGTCTCCTCGTCGGCCTCGTCTTCACGAAGAGAAGGCAAGCTCAACAAGGCGTCGGTTTCGGTGCGCTCGAGAAGGGCTTGGGGCAGAGCCTCGCATACTCTCGTGATTGCAGCGGGGCCGTCGACAGGATGCGTCGAGGTCACGCGGACCTGATCGCCATCGCACTGGATAGATGCGCTGGCTTCAAGTAGAGCAATCGTTGTCAAGTGCTGCTTGGAGGCAATGTCAGCACTGTCGAGTAAGACAACCTTCGTTGGATGCCCCGAGGCTGCGCGAGGAAGTAAGCCCTGGTTGCATAGATCAGCAAGAAGCTTGCCGCCGTCGCTGTGATAGCGCACCTCGCGTGTGATCACGTGTGGCGTGTCCGCGTGTGTCATTTCCGTCCTTATCTATTGCCCCCGGTGGGCCCACAAGACAAAGAAAAAGGCCCGCCGCATGGGCGAGCCTGATGAGTTTTAAGGTACATCAACGGAGGCCCACCCTTAGGAGAGCCACCACCACATCTGGCTTGCTGAAGTACCGAACATGTTTTTTATACTAGCGTCACAAGGCGCATATGCGCGAAAGATGTCACCCAATGAGACTTGCGAGTAAGAATCAGATGCGCTTAACTGCTGCGAGCAGTCCATCGCCAACGGGAAGCATTGCCGGAACAAACTGCTCTGAAGAAGCAAGAACTTTCGCGAGTTCTCGCATCATGACCGTCTGTTCATCGCGCTGGGCAGGGTCCGCAACCTGGTCGTGCCACAGAGCATGAGCGATCACAATGAGGCCGCCGGGGCGCAGGACCCGGAGTGCATGATCGAGGTAGTCCGGAATCTCGTCTGCGGGAGCATCGATCACCATCATGTCATAGCCGCGTGCGGCCATGCGGGGAAGAACATCCAAGGCCCGACCCGCGATGAGGCGGGTGCGTTGGGAGGGAATGCCTGCTGCTGTGAATGCGCGACGTGCGTACTTGTGGAACTCGACCTCGTGGTCGATCGTGGTCAAGACACCGTCGGCCGACATTCCCTGGAGGAGCCACAGGCCAGATACTCCCGCTCCGGTTCCGATTTCGAGGACGGCTTTTGCGCCGCAGGTTGCGGCAAGGAGACGGAGAGTAGCGCCGACTCCGGTTGAAACGGGCTCAGCACCTAAATCGGTGGCAGTCTCGCGGGCTTGGGTAAGGATGTCGTTTTCCTCGACAAACTCTTCTGCAAATACCCAGCTCAGAGCCTTATCTGATGCCATTGTGTCCTCCGCGGTAGTAAGCCTTTGCTTCAAGGTTACGCAAAAACCCCGCCACTGGGGCGGCTACGCGCCCAATGACGGGGTTTTATTCGTTGAATTAGATGGTCTTATTCAGGGGCGCAACACCCAGAGGGCGCCCTGCGAGGCCTCGCGAGGCGTGAGAGAGCGTGCGGGCAAGTTCCTGGAGGACCTGAGCGGCCTCTCCTTCGTGCACGGAAACAGGATCTCCTGCATCTCCACCTTCGCGCAGAGCAATATCCAAAGGAACTTGGGCGAGGAGTGGAACATCGTAGCCAAGCTGAGCGCTCAGGCGATCTGAGACAGACTGCCCGCCGCCGCTGCCGAAGATCTCAAGTTTCGAGCCATCCTCCTGAGGCAGGTAGGACATATTCTCGATGACGCCGATGACCTTCTGGTTGGTCTGCGACGCGATCGAACCCGCACGCTCAGCGACTTCGGCTGCGGCGACCTGCGGGGTTGTCACGACAAGAATCTCAGCATTGGGGAGGAGCTGAGAAATTGAGATTGCAACGTCGCCGGTTCCGGGAGGCATGTCGATGAGGAGAACGTCCAGATCTCCCCAGAACACATCTGCCAAGAACTGCTGAAGTGCACGGTGGAGCATAGGGCCGCGCCAAATCACGGGCTGACCGTCGGGAACGAACATGCCGATGGAGACGACCTTCACGCCTTGGGCGCCAAGCGGAGGAATGATCATTCCGTCAATCACCTGGGGATCGTGGGCGACACCCAGCATGCGGGGAATCGAGAAGCCGTAAATGTCCGCGTCCATGACGCCGACCTTCAGGCCCGAACGTGCCAGTGCGGCTGCAAGATTCGCCGTCATTGAAGATTTGCCGACACCGCCCTTACCAGAGGTCACAGCAATCACACGTGTCAGTGAATCGGGGCGTGCGAAGAGGATTTCACGCTCGGGACGTCCGCCGTTGAGCTTTTCGCGTAGAGCTTTCTTCTGCTCGTCATTCATGACATCCATGGTCACCTTGACATCGGTGACGCCATCGAGCGCGCCAAGGACCTTGTGGACATCTTCGGAAATTGTGTTTCGCAGCGGACAGCCTGCAGTCGTCAAAAGGATTGTTACCGAAACTGTGGAGCCATCGATCGCGACCTCATCAACCATATTGAGATCGGTGATCGGACGACGAATTTCCGGATCGATAACGGCCGACAGGGCATCAAGAACGTTCTGCGAAGTCAAAGTCATGGTGTCAATCCTATGACCCCAGGCGCTCTTACGCGCAGCGGTTTAGCTCTCAGCGGTGCGAGGCGTTGAAAGATCGGAGGGATTGTCGTTATCGATGGGCTCTTCTTTTTCGCGGCGTGTATCGAGTTCTTCGCGAAGGTCACTCATCATGTCGCGAATCTCTGATCGCACGAAGTCGCGGGTTGCCACGTCTTGAAGAGCGATGCGTAAAGCTGCAATTTCTCGGGTCAAATACTCGGTGTCGGCGAGATTGCGTTCAGCGCGCTGACGATCTTGTTCTGCTTGCACGCGGTCGCGGTCATCTTGACGATTCTGCGCAAGAAGAATGAGGGGTGCAGAGTAGGACGCCTGTGTGGAGAAAGCCAGGTTCAGCAGGATGAAGGGGTAGGGGTCCCAAGCGTACTTCTCAGAAACCTTGTACAGCACAACGTTCGCAGCAATCCATGTCACGACGAAGATCGTCATGTACAAGATGAACTTCGGTGAACCCATAAAACGGGCCGTGGCCTCGGCGAACTGGCCGAAACCATCGCCGGAGGAACGGCGACGAAAAAGCTTAAACTTCCGCTCGCTTGGGGTATCAAGACGATCAGCCATCAATACTCCTTGCCATTACTCGGTCGGTGACATCGTCATCCCAGTCGCGCCAGTCGCGGGGGAGAAGCTCATCCAAGACGTCGTCAACAGACAC
>CAUTOM010000059.1:0-9606 GCA_963540435.1 uncultured Actinomyces sp. | reverse complement strand
CCCTACCCGATCCACATCGACGCGACCTTCGTGCCGCTGCGTCCGGGCCTGATCATCAACAACCCCCACCGTCGTCTGCCCGAAGAGCAGCGCAAGATCTTCGAAGCCAACGATTGGCAGATCGTTGACGCCGCAGATCCGGCACACACCACCCCGCCGCCGCTGTGCTACTCCTCGGTGTGGTTGTCCATGAACTGCTTGGTCATCGACCACAAGACCGTCTGTGTTGAGGCCTCTGAGGTCCACCAGCTGGAGCAGATGGACAAGCTGGGCATGAACGTCATCCCCGTTCCCTTCCGCGATGCTTACGCATTCGGCGGCGGCCTGCACTGCGCGACCGCTGACGTTTACCGTGAAGGCGGCTGCGAGGATTACTTCCCCAACCAGGTCGACGATCCCACGCTGGTCTGACGATCTAACGGCTAGGCCCCCCCGATTCCTCCATTTCTGTATCGGGGGGGCCTAACCCCTATCTGCACAAGAATTCCCCGGTGGTGAAATGTCGTGACTATCCGGGGGAGTAACGGGGACGTGGTTGCCCAATCGGGAACGCTAATCGAGCTTGTTGTTCCCCTTAGCCCGCGGACCTGGTTCTGCTGAAGCATTAACACTTCCAGGTTTTAGAAAGGACGAAGATGTCCACACAATCTAGCTACAAAATGAACGACAAGCTCGGTGTCATCGCGATCCTCATTGCTGCTACCGGTATGGCAATGGTTGGTACCTTCTCTCGCGGCGCCACCAAGGGACTGATTCCCGAAGACAAGGCAGTTATTGGTTCGTTCCTCTCCTGTGGTCGTATGACCACCGCGATGTTCGGCTTCCTGGTCATCGCGATTATCCAAGGAAAGTTCCACGATCTGTGGAAGGCTAAGGTTTCCTTCTCGGTCATCATGGGTGGCGTGAGTATTGGCCTGTCCCTTGGCTTCTACATTTCGTCGACGCTGATGACCTCGATTGCAAACGCTGTCTTCTTGATCTACACCGGCCCGCTGTTCTGTACGATCTTGGCTCGAATCTTCCGTAAAGAACACATCAGCCTTCTCGCAGGAACATTCCTGGCAATGGTCTTCATCGGCATGCTCTTGACGATTGGCGTCATCGATTGGACTGACGGCCACCTGAAGTTTGGTCTTGACCTTTCGGGTGCAACTGCTGAATACCCGCAAAAGCCTCTTGGTGACCTCTTCGGCTTCTTGTCCGGTGTCTTCTACGGTCTGTCGATGTTCTTCTACGGCTACCGCCGCGATATGGATTCCACCGTTCGTGGATTCTGGAACTTTGTCTTTGCAGCTAGCGCTGCACTCGTCATGAGCATCATTCTGCGCCCCTGGCACGGCGTCGCCTCCTTTACTGCTTCGAACTGGAGATGGGCCGTTGTTCTCTTCATCGTCTGTGGTTTGATCGCCCTTGGTTCACTTGTTATCGCTGGCCGGAATCTCACTGCTGTGAAGATCTCGACGATCTCCTACTGGGAATGCCCGGTTGCAATTGCTCTTGGCATCTTCGTTTGGGGCGAAAGCATGACCGTTACGGGTGTCATCGGTGGCCTGTTGATCGTCATCGGTGGCATTGGTCCGATCTTGTTCAGGGATAAGACCGCGGCTCCCGTAGAGGAGGGTGATGCACTTAAGGAGGTCGAGGCGCGATGAGTGGTCAAGCACAGTCTGATAGTGGAAGTGAACACCACACATTCCTCCACCACGAGATGAGCGCCGAAGAACAGGAGAGACTCAAGACCCTCAGGCGCGCTGCTGGCGCCTCGTTCATCGGTAACTTTATTGAGTGGTTCGACTACGCCTCGTACGGCTACCTGGCAGCTGTCATCGGTACGGTCTTTATCCCTTCTGAGGATAAGAATGTCCAGCTGATTTCAGCATTCGCAATCTTCGCAATGTCTTTCATCCTGCGTCCCGTTGGTGGTCTCATCTGGGGAATTTGGGGTGACAAATATGGTCGTCGATCGGCCCTTTCCTGGTCGATCCTCATCATGTCGGGCTCGACATTCCTGATTGCGTTCCTGCCAGGACATAAGACAATCGGTCTTGCTGCGGCAATCTGCCTTCTGGTCCTCCGAATGATCCAGGGCTTCTCGGCCTCAGGTGAATACGCTGGAGCGGGAACATTCCTCGCAGAATATGCACCGCCAAAGAAGCGCGGTATGTACACTGCGCTGGTTCCCGCGTCGACTGCAGTTGGTTTGCTGGCGGCATCGTTCTTGACCGCCTGCCTCTTCCACTTCCTGTCGGATGCACAGATCGAATCGTGGGGATGGAGAATTCCGTTCCTGCTTGCAGGTCCCCTCGGCATGATTGGTCGCTACATCCGACTCCACCTAGAAGATTCGCCAACCTACATCGCAATGAAGGAAGCGATCAGTGGTGGAAAGAAACAGAGCGTACCGATGGCGAAGGTCCTCAAGGATCACACCCGTACGATTTGTGTCTCCTTCGGCGTGGCATCGCTGAATGCAGTCGCCTTCTACCTGTTGCTGAGCTACATGCCGACCTATGTTGAGCAGGAACTTGGCTTCTCGTCTGATTTAGCGACAGCACTGTCAACCGCACCGCTGATTGTCTACATCGGCTCGATCATGGTGATGGGGCACCTGTCAGATACCCATGGGCGGCGAAAGATGCTGCTGATTGCATCAGTTGCCTTCATCGTCCTGACAGTTCCGATCTTCATGCTCATGGGAACTCGTAACGTCTGGGTTGTCCTGCTGTGTGAAATTGCATTTGCAATCATGCTGACGATCAACGACGGCACCTTGGCGACCTTCCTTGCCGAGTCCTTCCCGACCGAGGTTCGTTACACCGGATTCGCATTGTCCTTCAATACGGCGAATGCGCTTCTTGGTGGAACGGCTCCGACAATTGCCACGGCACTAATCCAGTACACGGGTTCGTCCCTGGCGCCCGCCTACTACCTGGCGTTCATCGCCTTCATGGCGCTCACTGCCATGCTTGCAATTCCGCAGCACTCGACGAGTGCTCTTGATCGCGAGCAAGCGGAAAGCGCCAAGTCTCAGGGGTAACAGGAAAATAGAACTCGGAACCTTTGCACGGTGTTGCGACGGCAAAGGTTCCGAGTTCTTTTTCTCACCTATTTCAATCTGCGAAAGAAATAGGTGAGGGATAGTATGGCCGTTGAACGCATAACTCTGTATAAATAAGATTATTTAGGACGCTCGTACCAGAAAGGAGTTCCAGATGTCTGCTGGCGCAATCTCGCACACTGCAAGTACGCGAAAAGGCTTCGACAAGCGCCAGCTGATCATTGATGCTGCTGCCACCTTGCTTCGTGAGGGTGGGCCGGAAGCGGTTTCGCACCGTTCCGTTGCGCGGCTTGCTGGGTGCTCTTTATCCGCAACAACGTACTATTTCAACGGCCTTGAGGATCTTCTTCACCAGGCGGGCCTGGCCAATATGAGTCGTTGGTCTGAGCGTGCAGAACGCGCCGCGTTTAGAGCTCGAAAGCTCAAGAGTGATGCTTCGGTCAAGGAAAGGATCGATTTGATCCTTTCTGCGACCCTTCCTGACGATGAAAATCTTAAAGGGCACTATGAGCAACTTGTCTCCGCAGGTGGAGCGGCGCTCGTGGCGAGTGCATATCAATTCGGTCGCGTTCGACTCAATATCGCAGTGACGACTGTTTTGTCGGCGGTCGGGGTTGATCTTCCGGCTGAAGTTGTCATTGCGCTAGTCGATGGTGCTGCCGTTTCTGCGCTTTCTGAAGGTCGTGATGTTCGTATCACTGCTTTTGAACTTCTTGATAGCGCGCTACATAAATATTGGAAGACGGGCATAGTTTAAACGCATAGATTGCCCGAAGTGGTGAGCGTTCCCCGGTAACTTTGCCTACATGTCCAATTAATGGGATCGTAAAAAGAAAGAAAAGTCTGCAATCTTGCCATTTCTGCTGCAAAATTTCTGCGATTGTGCTGGGAATGAATAGTATTGGCGATGCATAGTAGTACACTTGTACCACTAACTTGGGCCTAGGCTCAGGTCACAAAAGATTCGTAGGAGAATCATTATGTTCTGGTCGCAACCTCAAATAAAAGAAGATTCTGCAGGACCCGATGCGCAGCAATGCGGCAATTACGGGCAGGTCGCTGAGCGCACAGATTTGAAGCGTGGTCTGAGCGGTCGACACATGCAGATGATCGCCATCGGCGGTGCGATTGGAACCGGTCTCTTCGTCGCCTCGGGCGCAACGGTTTCAACGGCTGGACCGGGCGGTGCGCTCGTCGCCTACACGGCTATCGGCCTCATGGTGCTTCTCCTAATGCAGTCGCTCGGTGAAATGAGCGCGCACATGCCGGTCGTCGGCAATTTCCAAACCTATGCCGCTCGTTTCATTAGTCCTTCCTTTGGCTTTGCGATGGGGTGGAACTACTGGTTTAACTGGGCCGTGACGGTCTCAGCTGACCTTGTTGCCTCGGGAATCGTCATGTCCTACTGGTTCCCGGACGTTCCGGGGTGGATGTGGGCAGCGGGCTTCCTTGTCCTTCTCACCGTTTTGAATGCGCTCAGTGCGCGGGTTTATGGCGAAGCCGAATTCTGGTTGGCAACCATTAAGGTCGTGACCATCATCGTCTTCCTGATCTCCGGTGTTGCCATGATCTTCGGCATTCTGGGCAACGGCTCGCCTGGTTTTGCGAACTGGCACATTGAAGACGCACCCTTCCACGGCGGATTCCTACCGATTGTCACGATCTTTATGATCGCCGGCTTCTCATTCCAAGGGACCGAGCTTGTTGGCGTTGCTGCAGCAGAATCGGGCAATCCTCACCGCGATGTGCCTCGCGCCATTAAGTCGGTCTTCTGGCGCATCATGTTCTTCTATATTGGTGCTATCGCCATCATCGGTACACTGATTCCGTTCACTGACCCGAATCTGTTGCGCAGCAGTGAATCAGATATCGCATACTCGCCCTTCACCTTGGTCTTCGATCGTTTGGGCATTGCAGCGGCCGCGGCTGTGATGAACGCGGTTATTTTGACGTCTATTCTGTCGGCGGGTAACTCGGGGCTCTATGCTTCTTCGCGAATGCTGCACTCGATGGCTCTCATTGGCCAGGCCCCCCGCGTTTTCTGTCACGTGACGAAGAGGGGAGTCCCGCTCAATGCGATGCTCGCTACTGCCGCGGTTTCTGCCCTCGGCTTCTGTACGGCGCTGGTTGGTGAGGGAACGGCATACACCTGGTTGGTGAGTATCGTCGGCGTCTCGGGAATCTTTATGTGGCTAGGTATCGCGGCGTGCCATATTCGTTTCCGTCGCGCCTACCTTCTTCAGGGGTACAAGCTCGAGGATCTGCCCTATCGCGCCCCGTTCTTCCCCTTCGGACCGATTTTGGCTTTCGGTATGTGTCTAGTTGTTTTGCTTGGTCAGAACTATGAGGCGATCTTCCTTGGCCAGTTGTGGGAGATCATCTCGGCATACATTGGTGTCCCACTCTTCTTGGGAGTCTGGCTGGGATACCACCTCATTAAGAAGGACCGTATGACGCCGCTTGCTGAACTTGATGTTCGCGGGGTAACCCGCGAGCAGATCGAAGAGGATATCGAGCGCACTAAACACTACGACGACTGATTCGATACAAACGAGCGCCGAGGTCTGAAATCCGTGTGGGGTTTCGAGGCCTCGGCGCTTGCGTTTATTCAGTCTTTTGCACCCGCTAGCTTCGACGCGTGAATTGATTGCCGAGGCCGGGGTTGCGTAGGCAGGTTGTCAGTGGCCACCCTCGGTCCAGCGCCCATTCGGGTTGCCGTTAGACCACTGTCCGTCCTTGTAGATTTCGTTGCCGCTATTGTCGTGGCAGGTGGTAGAACCGTTGGTCTTGAGAGTGCAGTTGTAACCGAGGCTGGGGTCTGATTCTTCGGTGTAAGTCCAGTAGGACTCTCCTGTGGAGCGCCCCTGAGAACCGCCAGTAGAGCCGGTTGACTGCGAGGCTGCACCGCCACCGTTAGAACGCGAATGGGCAGAGGAAGTGCCGGTCGAGCGAGAAGTATCCCCGTGAGAAGGGGTAGCGGCCTGTTCGGATTCCCACTGGGTGTGTGAATCACGAACCTGATTCGACTTCTCACCCAAAGCGTTCACGGCATCCGTGAGCTTCTTTTCCTCATCGATGTTCCGCTTGCGATCATCGCCCACGTGCGAGCGGTTCTTCACAGCTTCGCGTGCTTCGTCAACGGTCTTAGCGGCGCTGTCGATGCTGGACTGCAGTCCGTCTCGGGTCGCATTGTCCTTGACTTTCCCATCGGTTTCACCCATGAGATTCTTTGCGTCGTTAAGTGCTTGGTCTGCCTTGTTAGCGGCTTCATCGAGTTTCTTAATGGTTAGGTCGTCAAGTTCGCCGGCGATGGGGGCTAGAGCTGCATTGAGCTTGTTCGTGGAGGTCTTAGCCTGATCGAGGACCTTCTTCAGTGACTCGATCTTCTCGTTACTGGCTTTCGCGCTGTTGGGAGCCTCGGCCAGAGCGGTAACAGTCGCGTCCGAATCCGTGTAAACAGCCTTGAGGACAGTTACGTTCTCAGAGTCAAGGCCGTATTCGCCGGTCAAAGCAATGGAAGCCTGAGCAGATTCGCGGGCAGTGTTGAAATCATGTTCTGCATCGACCAATTGAGCTTGAACATCCTTCACAGCCGCGGCAGTCGAATGCGCGGTAAAGGCATGAGCGCCGCTTGCCGCAATCGCGATGACGACCACCCCGGAGAGTGCAAGGAGTCCGCGTTTTCGGTTGGGCGAGGCCGTTGCTTGCTGTTCAGGTGAGGGGGTGGAAACGGGATCTGTTGAATCAAGATCAGTGGAAGAAATCGAGCGCACGGGCGGATATCCTTCAAATTGAATACTGCATGTGTTGGGATATTTTCAGTGTACGCCCAGTTGATTTTAATGTGCTGAACTCCTTGTGTGATTTCTTTCCCTTCTTGGAGTTCGAGGACTGAGGCGTCCGCACTATTTTCGATGTCGTGGTTTCGCCTGATTCTGAGTTGTTCGTCGCCCAGGAATGACTTTATCGAGAATCCAGATGATGGCACTTTGGACGAAAGAAACCTCTGTCACGATGTAGGCAATGGTTGCAAGCGTGGGGAGAAAGAAAAATACGATAGCGATATTGGCTACGCGAAAGGTGCACTCTGACGCGCAAAACAAGAGTGCTTTCGCATGTACTAACGAGTAGATACTCAGTGCAGTGTAGGGGAGGAGTCCCCACTTATTAACAATATTCTGTTTCTTTTGATCGGAATAGTCTTTCTCTTTGAGAGCCCAAAAAATAAAGCGCTTAAATGCTGCAATGCTCAGAAAGCCAATGAAAATTACCACGAGTGCGATGTGGGAATCGTGGGATAGGGATGACGGCAAGAGAGTGGACGAATTCATGATTCAAGCATAATTCGCTATCGCAGTGTGGGGTTTTCCTAGTTTTCGTTTTGGGGTGGGAGTGTTTGGCCTGGCGGCAGGTGTTTTTTGGCGTTGTCGAGCAGATTGGGGTCGGGGGTGAAGCAGAAAGTGATCGTTTCTGGTGAGTTGCCCCATCGTGAAAGAGTGATGCCGATGAGTTCGAAGGTCCCGGTGCCAGGTATTGTGACAGGCTCTCCTTCCACAAGGTCTCCTCCGTATGAGGGCAAGTCCACATCCTCGGGCCAACCGCCTCCGATGTTTGCCTTCATCTGTCCATTTTCAATTCGTGCTTCGTTGAATATGAAGCTGGGAAATTGGCTTCCTTGGACTGGGCGGAAAATGGTATTGGAATGTACTGCTGCGGTTCGACAGGGTTGCGCCATGGGTTCCTTCACTTCGTAATGTTGTGTGCATCCGCCAAGTAATAGTGGGATTGTGAGAGTGCTGCTCAGAAGCAGGGCTGTTGGGTGTCTCTTGACCATTACGGTATTTCTCCGATCGTGATGTAACCAAAGTACTTCTCAAATTCACTCCACGGCATCGAGAACTCGCCATGCAGAATCGGCCTTTGCCCATCTGCTTCGTTCACTGCAATGTGAACGCGGCAAGCCCAAAACAGCGATGTCTATGAGGGGATTATGTTCTCCTGACTCAAACATCAACCCTTCCTGCAACCTCGTTCTACCTAGAGAAGTGAGAGAGGATAGTTTTCTAGTGGTCGTCTTGGGGTGGGAGTGTTCGGCCTGGCGGTAGGTGTTTTTTGGCGTTGTCGAGCAGATTGGGGTCGGGTGTAAAGCAGAAAATGATGGTTTCTGGCGAGTTCCCCCAGCGTGAAAGAGTGATGCCGGTGAGCTCGAAGGTTCCGGTGCCAGGTATTGTGACAGGCTCTCCTTCAATGAGGTCACCGTTATAACCAGGTAGTGGAGGATCGTATTCCCACCCGCCATCTAGAGTTGTTTTCATTCTGCCGTTTTCAATCCAGGCTCCTGAAAAGACAAAACTCGGATCGATGCTTCCTCGGACTGGGTAGAAGACGGTGTTGGAATATACTGCGACTGATTGGCAAGGTTGTGACATGGGTTCCTTCACTTCGTAATGCTGTGTGCATCCGCCAAGTAATAGTGGGATTGTGAGAGTGCTGCTCAGAAGCAGGGCTGTTGGGTGTCTCTTGACCATTACGGTATTTCTCCGATCGTGATGTAACCAAAGTACTTCTCGAATTCACTCCACGGCATCGAGAACTCACCGTGCAAAATCGGCCTTTGCCCATCTGCTTCATTCGCTGCAATGCAAACGAGACAAGCCCAAGACAACGATGTCTGTGAGGGGATTATGTTCTCCTGACTCAGAAGTGAGAGAGGATAGTTTTCTAGAGGTAGGTGCTTTTGTCTTTTTCGAAGGCCTCAGCACTTGTTTCTTCGTGATGAATGAATTGATCTCGTGTCGTGTAGATGGCATGTGGGGTCTCGTTGAGCCAAACGCTGAGGATGTCACGTCGCGTTGTGAAATCAACATTGAAGCCTCTGTAGGCGTTAAGCACGTCGGCAGATCCGAAGTTGATGTTCTCACTGGGGATGGTGATTTCCTGGAGCTTGGCAAAGTAGTCGCCGAGGCGTTTGGCGAGTTGTGTCATTTCAGCAACGTCGCATGCAATGGTGGTGGGTGTTGACTGGTACGGCATGGGGTTTTCCTAGTAGTCATCTTGGGGTGGGAGTGTTCGGCCTGGCGGTAGGCGTTTTTTGGCATTGTCGAGCAGATTGGGGTCGGGTGTAAAGCAGAAAATGATGGTTTCTGGCGAGTTCCCCCAGCGTGAAAGAGTGATGCCGGTGAGCTCGAAGGTTCCGGTGCCAGGTATTGTGACAGGCTCTCCTTCAATGAGGTCACCGTTATAACCAGGTAGTGGAGGATCGTATTCCCACCCGCCATCTAGAGTTGTTTTCATTCTGCCGTTTTCAATCCAGGCTCCTGAAAAGACAAAACTCGGATCGATGCTTCCTCGGACTGGGTAGAAGACGGTGTTGGAATATACTGCGACTGATTGGCAAGGTTGTGACATGGGTTCCTTCACTTCGTAATGCTGTGTGCATCCGCCAAGTAATAGTGGGATTGTGAGAGTGCTGCTCAGAAGCAGGGCTGTTGGGTGTCTCTTGACCATTACGGTATTTCTCCGATCGTGATGTAACCAAAGTACTTCTC
>CAUTOM010000058.1:0-9757 GCA_963540435.1 uncultured Actinomyces sp. | reverse complement strand
GGAATTGTTCGAGGGCGTGCGTGTAGCGTTCGTGCCGCCCGGCCTGCTGGTTGTGCGCTGGGGTGTTTTTGCGTTGCCGTAGCGCAGTTAAGAGTTTGTTGAGGTTCATGGTGGGGCGCCCTTCCTGCTCCGGTGCTGGCTTATATCCAGCATAGGGGAGGACCCCAACCTTTCGCGCTCGCGCTGGTTAAAAGAAGAAGCCCCGTCTGCACGATGAACTGAACTGCGCACCGGGACTGTGTTTTATCCGGGGGAAGAGTCGTGAGCCCCTTAAGCCTTCGGGGAGCTTCTCGATGCCTACATGGCCTTTCCTCTTAGTGGATACAAAAACACCGTCAGAAGGGTATAGCAAACCCGTCTGACGGCGTTTCCGTATGTCTTAAAGCGGAAGAGCTCGGCTACTTTCGCGATTGCGAGGAAGGGGACGTCCAGTAATCTTCGTCATCCCAATGATCATCATCTGCAGACTGGTCATCTTCGGCGTAATCCGCGTAGCGCGCGTACAGATCATCTTCGTCTGTCTGCTGCTCTTCGCTATGCGCCTCATGCCCGGCTGCAAGCTCCCTTTGGAGTGCATCCAGGTCGGTGTCAGGGCTGAAATACTTCAGCTTTCGTGCGACTTTCGTCTGCTTGGCCTTTTGACGGCCGCGCCCCATGGCGTCGACCCCCTCTACGTCGGTCGGGTCCGCACAAGCGGTGCCCTAGGTGTTCAAAATGTTTCGTGGGAACATCATACCTAAAAACGATGCCCGATCCCCACCTGAAGTGCTAGGCAGAGCCAAAATTACGCGCTCAGCGCTAGAAGCGTGCGCGAGACCTCTTGATGCGCGAAACGACTCGCCATGCGACAAGACCGACAACTGCAGCCGTGGAGCAGGCAACAATTCCCAGAGTCTTGAGAGCTTCAGGATCGCCTTCGCGGGCTTGCTCGGTGATCAAGCGGGCGCGTACTTTGAGCTCCTCGACCTTGAGGCGAGCCTTATTCTTGGCCTGCTCGATCTGGTAGGAAGGCTGAAGTTGGCCAACAAGCTGATCGACGGTCTGCGTCAGCTCTTCGCGGGTTGCCCGCAGCTGCGCCTCGATTTCTGCGGCGCTGGGGGCGGGAGTTAGTGCCTGCTGATCATTGCTCATCTTTGTGAGCTCCCTTCTTCAAGGCATCCATGCTTTCCTTCAAGCCATCTTGAGGATGGGGAACATGTGCGCGCGACTTCTTGAGCTGTGAAATTCCAACAAGCGCAAGGACCAAGACGAAGAAGAAAATTCCGCCACATACGATCAAGGATGCTGCCCATGCGGGAAGAACCAGGGCCAGAGCCAGCTCAATGCTGTGGAAAATCCAGCCCAGACCGTAGAGTGCAAGAACGCCAGCAACGGCCAAGGCACCGATTCCTGCCTTCGTGTAGTTCAGGAACGTCATTGCCTGAGTCTTTGCCAGTGCAATTTCTCCGCGAATCAATGACGAAATCTGCCCCGTCATGCGGCCAAAAAGCTCGCCAATGCTGGGAGGCTGAGACCCGGAGGGAGCCTGCCCAAATGAGGGATGGTCGTTGCTCATACCTGCATCGCTTCCTATGAAGATGGGCACCGAAGTGCAGTCACCCTCTCATTTTGACACGAATTAGCCGCGAGTAGGACTCAAAGTCGCGAGTTACTCACCCTCGGCCGTTGAAACCTCGCTATCAGGGATGACCGATCCAGGCAGCTCCCCCAAAATCTTTTGCGCATGCTCAATTAACGCCCGTTCTTCCGGGCTTGCTTCTGCAGCAGTGGGCAGGTCCTCGTTGAGCTGCTCCTTGAGCTCATCGCCGAGCGAAGCCCGTGCCTGCTCGATGCGATGGAAGCGGCGTGCCTGCTCGATTGCAGCTAAGGCGATCTCCGTAGTCTCCGGGTTTTCTTCCCAGCGCGAGGGCAGGGGAGTGGGTAAGGGGGAGTCCGCTGTACGTATGACGCGGGTGGTCAGCGGGTGCCAATTCGGCGTCGCTGTACTCTTTTCGCTCATTGCCGAGGCGTGATCTTCAACTTCTCCGCCATCCGCGGTGTCGGAAACGGAGGTTTCGTCACCTTCCGAGGCCGCGGGCGTGACATTGCTGGACGCACTTTCCTCTGCGGGTGCTTCGGTATCGGCGGCGGGGGCGTCTTCCTCCGAAGCGGGTACGGGCACGTCGGAAGTTACCGGCTCGCCTGCGCGGGGAATCGGGCCGAGATAAGCGCTGGGATTCTCATTAATGGCATCGCAGGCCATGCGGATGAAGTGCGCATCAAGGCCAGCGGCGTCGGCGACAATCGTGCTATTGGCAACGATGAGCACGCGCTGAGCCAAGGCAGCGGCCTCGGGACTGTCGGTGAAGAAGACGACGCACGTGCCACTGGCGCGAAGAAGCTCGCAGGTCTCGGAGAAATCCTCGAAGGAGGGCGCGTCTTCGGTCTGGATAGGGAAATCGCTGACAACTACCAAATCTGCGCGGTAGATCAGTGCGCGAAGGACCTGGAACTTCAGGAGATCGCAAGCGCTGACATCGCGCGCAACTCGATCAAGATCAACGCCAAGTCGTGCAGCCCGCCTGCGGATTTCACCCGGATCGACGATTTCGCCCATTGCGGCGCAGGGAATAACAAGGTTCTGGGACAGCGTCAGAGAGGGAATCAAAACCTCGTCCGGGGAAATCAGAACGCTGCGGCTACGCGCCGGCATCCACACCGAGCCCGCGTCGAGTGGACGCAGGCCGGCCAGAGCAAGGGCGATTGAACGCCTACGCACTGCCTGCGGATCAAAAACCGCAACCGTTGATCCGGTGCGGAGAGCAAGATCCGTGTCTTCTAGGTAGTGCGCCTTGCTGACCGGGTCAATGATGCTGGCGCTTCGAGCGAAGTACATGACTCTTCCGCCGACACTGCCAGACGCCGTGCTCCTACGTGTTCGCCACCAGCGACGCTTGGGTCGCGAGGCAACAAAGGCGGCGCGTTCTTCATCGGTGGGGGCGTGAGTTGTCATAGTGCAATTGTGCCAATAGCTGTGCTCGCTTGCGGCGTGCGCACGCCGAAAAATGGCAGTTTACTGCGGAAGAAGAGAATCGAAGATGTCGTCGATGCGCTCTTGGATAAATGGGGTGAGGGTGGCGTGGATTCGATGACGTGGCATGCTTGCAAGGGGTTCCAAGGCAATGATGTAGCGCATGGTCACGACCCCGTAGAGCATCGACAAAAGGAGTTCAAGCATTTCCCCGAGGCGGCGCGCATCGGCCGGATCTGCGGCCAAATAGTCACTCACTTGCTCAAGGACGTCTGTGCGCATATAGGTGCGAAAACGCTGTGATGTTGAGGTGTCGGTGGTGAGAGCGCGCATGAGCGCGGTGAGCGTCTCTGAGGTCAGTGTGTGCTCATACAGATCGAGGATGTAATCCACGAGGCGTCGCGCCGCGTCTTTGGGTCCTGGTATGAGGAGTGCGATGATTTCCGAGGCCGGATCGAGGGGGAGGTCCATGCAGGCACGGAAGAGTTTTTGCTTGGTGTTGAAGTAGTAGGTGATCAGTGCAGGATCACAGCCCGCGCTACGGGCAACCGACCTCATTGTCGTGTGGTCGTAGCCTCGGGTGACAAACTCGCTGCGCGCGGCTTCGATGATGCGTTTCTTGATTTCTCCGCGGGAGGCGGAGGGCCCTCGATGGATTTTGGAAAGAGGAGATGTTTCTTTATTCAATTCAGAAGTTTCAACATCTGATGAAACTTCTGAGGGCTCCTTCAGGGAATCCGAAGGCTCTTTTCGCTGTTTTTGCGCCTTTATCTCCCGTGCTTCACTCATGTCATCAGTCTAATTTCAACAGTTTGGAAATTAGAAATCTGCGTCATAGTTTCGCAGCATGGATACGCAGATCATTGAAGGCTCGCGTCTACACGTCGAAAGCACGCCGGATCACCCGTGCCAGCTTGGTATTGACGTGGGGTCAACGACGGTCAAAGCCGTTGTTTTGGATGGCAATCGCATCCTCTTCTCCGACTATCGCCGCCACAACGCAGATGTTCGCGCCGAACTTGGACACCTCCTCGAAGACATCGAGGACATCTACCCGGGACTGGTCGTCCAAGCTGCGATCACCGGTTCTGGAGGCCTGACGACAGCCCGAGCAATGGGCATCCCCTTCGTTCAGGAAGTTATCGCGGGAACAGAATCCACCCAGCGGCTCCACCCAGAAGTCGACGTCGTCATCGAATTGGGCGGTGAAGACGCAAAACTCACCTACCTTCACCCCACCCCTGAACAGCGCATGAACGGAACCTGTGCGGGTGGAACCGGAGCCTTCATCGACCAGATGGCCACGCTGCTCCACACCGACGCCTCGGGACTGAACGCGTTGGCCGAAGCGCACACTCAGCTCTACCCGATCGCCTCGCGCTGCGGTGTCTTCGCGAAATCGGATATTCAGCCACTGATCAACCAGGGCGCCGCTCACGAGGATCTCGCGGCCTCGATCTTCAGCGCGGTCGCAACCCAAACCATTGCTGGTCTTGCCTGCGGTCGCCCCATCCGCGGAAACGTCATGTTCCTCGGCGGCCCGCTGCACTTCCTCCCTCAACTTCGCGAGGCCTACAAGACCCTGCTCCCCAAGGCAGACTCCTTCATCACCCCGGAAAACGCGCAACTGTACGTCGCAATCGGTGCTGCGCTCTTGGCCTCGAAAGAAGCAAAGAAACGAGGCGAAGAAGAACGAAACGCGCTCGAGCAACTGATCGACCGCCTCGCCACCGCACACGTCGAAGCGGAATCCGCACGCATGCGGCCCCTTTTCGCGACCCCGGAAGAGAAGGAAGAATTCGTCCAGCGTCACGCACAAGAAGTCATTCCAAAGGCGGATCTTTCTCAGGCGCGCGGGCGCTGCTGGCTTGGAATTGACGCCGGTTCAACCACCATCAAAGCCGTCGTCATTGACGAAGATGATCGTATTGTCTTCACCCACTATGCCTCCAATGAAGGCGACCCCGTCGCTGCGGCCGTCAACATCGTCCGCCGCGTTCGCTCGGAACTGCCCGAAGGGACCGTGATTGGTCGATCCTGCGCAACCGGATACGGCGAAGGTTTGGTCACCGCAGCACTGACCATGGACGAGGGCGAAATCGAAACAATGGCGCACTACCGCGCCGCGGAATTCATCCAGCCCGGCGTCACCTCGGTCATCGACATCGGCGGCCAGGACATGAAATACCTGCGGATCAAGGACCACGCAGTCGATTCCATTTCCGTCAACGAGGCCTGCTCCTCGGGATGCGGGTCCTTCCTGCAAACCTTCGCGCAGACCATGGGAACCGACGTGCGAAACTTCGCACAGATGGCAATGGAATCGAGCAGCCCTGTCGACTTGGGAACGCGCTGCACGGTCTTCATGAATTCATCGGTTAAGCAGGCGCAAAAAGAAGGCGCGGATGTGCGCGATATCAGCGCCGGTCTGTCCTACTCGGTCGTGCGTAATGCCCTGTACAAGGTCATCAAGCTCAAGGATCCCTCGGATCTGGGCGAACGCGTCGTCGTTCAGGGCGGAACCTTCCTCAACGACTCGGTTCTTCGCGCATTCGAACTTCTGACCGGCCGCGAGGTTGTTCGCCCCGATATTGCCGGACTCATGGGCGCTTACGGCGCAGCGCTCACGGCCCGCATGCACGACAGTGGCGAAGGTGAGTCGACACTTGCTCGCGTGGAAGACCTCGAGGACTTCCAAGTTGAGACCACGCGCAAGACCTGCCGCCTGTGCCAAAACCACTGCCAGATGACGATCTCGACCTTCTCCAACGGAGAAAGGCACGTATCGGGTAACCGTTGCGAACGCGGGGCAAGCCTCGAAAAGGTTCCCCGCAAGTCGGACCTTCCCAACCTCTATGACTGGAAGTACAAGAGGATCTTCGGATACCGACGCCTCACCGAAGCCAAGGCATTCCGCGGAGACATTGGCATTCCCCGTGTTCTGGGCATGTACGAGAACTACCCCTTCTGGTTCACGATGCTCACCGAACTCGGTTTCCGCGTAATGATCTCCGGGCGAAGCAACCACGAGCTATTCGAGCAGGGAATGGAATCGATCCCTTCCGAAAACGTGTGCTACCCGGCAAAGCTCGTCCACGGACACATCGAATCCCTGCTGGACAAGGGGATCACAACGATCTGGTACCCCTGCGTTGATTTCGAGCAAAAGCTCACCGACGCCGATAACAACTTCAACTGCCCGGTCGTTGCAACCTACCCCGAAGTCATCCGCAACAATATGGAACGCCTGAATGAGCCGGGCGTGAAGTTCATCAGCCCTTTCATCAACTTCGGCAACCGTGATTACTTACCCGCCCACCTCGTGCGGACCTTCGCGGAGTTTGGCTATGACATTAGCGTTGAAGAGATGACCCGTGCACTGAATAAGGCGTGGGAAGAAGATGCCGCGGTCAAGGCTGAAATCAAGGAGAAGGGCCGCGAAGCACTCGAGTGGATGCGCGAACATGGAGTGCGCGGAATCGTCTTGGCGGGCCGCCCCTACCACCTCGACCCCGAAATCAACCACGGTATCCCCGAGGTCATCATTGGCCTGGGAATGGCCGTTCTCACCGAGGACTCCATCATTGACCAGCGCCTGGAGCGCCCTCTTCGCGTGCGCGATCAGTGGTCCTACCATTCGCGCCTCTACGAGGCCGCTGCCCGCGTGGGAGATGAGCCTGACCTTGAGATGGTTCAGCTCAACTCCTTCGGTTGTGGCGTTGACGCAATCACCGCCGACCAGGTTCAAGAGATCCTTGAGGGACGCGGGGATGTGCACACGGTCCTTAAGATCGACGAGGTATCGAACCTGGGCGCCGCAAAGATCCGCCTGCGTTCCCTGGAAGCGGCCGTTGCGGAGCGAGGAAGCATGGCCTCGGGAACGATCGACACCGCGGTGCACGAGGACCCGGCTTCGGTTGCCGCGCGCGAAGAATCCGAGCAGGTCAAGGCTGGACACATCGAAGCACGAGCTGTCTTTACCGAGGAAATGCGCGATGCGGGATACGAAATCCTTGCCCCGCAGATGTCGCCTATCCACTTCCGTTTCCTCGAGCCCTTGTTCAGGCGCGCGGGGCTGAATGTGCGAGTCCTTGAGCACACGAGTCGCCAGACCATGGAAACGGGCCTGAAGTACGTCAACAACGATTCTTGCTACCCGGCGATCGTCGTCATCGGTCAGCTCATTGACGAATTCGTGTCGGGGCGTGCGGATCCTGATAAGACCGCGGTCGGTATCACTCAGACGGGTGGAATGTGCCGTGCGACGAACTATGCCGCACTGTTGCGTAAGGGCCTGCGTGATGCGGGATATCCGCAGGTCCCGGTCATTGCGCTTTCCGTTCAAGGCCTGGAAGACAACCCCGGCTTCAAGATCGGAATTCGCCATATCCACAAGGCGATTCAAGCCTTCGTCATCGGTGATGCGATCCAGTCCATGCTTCTTCGCGTGCGTCCTTACGAGGCCGTGCCCGGAAGCGCGATGGAACTGTACCGCCGCTGGGATCAGATCGTGCGCGAGTGGGTTGTCAGTGATCGCTCTGAGACTTTGGGACGTGTCGGTCCGACGGGTCTCCTGACGGGGCGACTGCGCTATTCGACGCTGATCAAGCGCTGCGTTGCTGAGTTTGACGCCCTGGAATTGCGCGATATTCCGCGTAAACCTCGCGTTGGGCTGGTGGGAGAGATCCTTGTGAAGTTCCACCCCGATGCGAATAACCACGCGGTTGACGTCATCGAGGCTGAGGGCTGTGAAGCTGAGCTTCCTGGCCTTATGCAGTTCTTCCACAATTCGGTTGCGACCGCGGAGTGGGATTACGAAAACCTGGGTATCGACGGCAAACAGCGCAAGATCTTGCCCATGGCTTTGTGGCTCCTCAAGAAGTATGAGGTTCCGGTCCATCGCGCCTTCGAAGAGACGAATGGGAAGTTCGAAGCCCACCGCGATATCGAAGAGATGATCTCGCGTTCGGAGGACATTGCACGCCTCGGTAATCAGGCCGGTGAAGGCTGGTACCTGACGGCTGAGATGGTCGACATGATCGAACACGGATGCCCGAACATCATCTGCGCGCAGCCATTTGCATGCCTACCGAACCACATCGTTGGAAAGGGCATGTTCCGTGCGCTGCGTAACCGTTACCCGCAAGCGAACATCGTCGCGGTCGACTACGACCCGGGTGCCTCGGAAGTCAATCAGCTGAACCGAATCAAGCTGATGCTGGCAACCGCTGTGCAACAGCACAATGCCGCCGAGCGCGATGGTGAAGACGATGGTGTGCTGCAGTTGGTCGGGATTGATTTCGATTCCGAAGACCTGGGTGGCGAGGCCGTCGCTGCTGCCTCCTGCGGTGGTTGCGGGTGCGGATCTGGTGGTGGTTCCTCTGATGGCGAGGGACACCGCGTGGTCGGCTTGGGTATGCCCGCGATTCCGCCGAGGCGTGGTGCTGCTTTCCGCTGAGGTGAGTGTGAGCGTGCTGGCTGGGTGGCGCTTATGCGGATAATTGCTCGGCCGGCGCGCTCCTTCCGAGCGGAATATTCTCAAGAATAACCGTGTTTAAGTAGCGGATATTGTGTGAAACGGAAGGGTAACAATGCGCCTCTCAGCACTGGAACAGGTTCCGCTTTTTGACGGGTCGACTCCGCATCAGGCACTTGAAGACATGGTGTCCTTAGCTCGCGGGCTAGAAGAGATGGATTTCCATCGCTTCTGGATCGCAGAGCACCACAACACACCGGTCTTTATGTCCTCTGCCCCTGAGCTGGTGATGACTCACCTTCTGGACCGGACCTCGCGTATTCGCATTGGTTCGGGTGGCGTGATGGCCATGCACCAGGGCAGCTTGCAGATGGCAGAAAAGTTCTTCACTCTGGCAACTATGTTCCCCGGCCGCGTTGACATGGGATTGGGACGTGCCCCTGGCGGTGACATGATCTCCGCCCGCGCACTCAATCAGGGGACAACAATTGATCCTGGGTCGATCAATGCTCTGATCGATGAAACTTTGGCTTTCATGCGAGGAACCCTGCCCGAGGGACATCCCTACACCTCTGTTGGTGTCTACCCGCGCCCCGATGAGCTTCCCGAACTGTGGCTGCTGGGCTCTTCAGGCCAGAGCGCAGCTTGGGCGGGGACTCGAAACATGAACTACGCCTACGCGCAGTTCTTCAGCGGTCAGCAACAGCCCGAGGTCATGGACCATTACCGTGCACACCTGCCCGAAAACCTGGCTGAAGGCCAAGGGCAGACCCTTTCCGCGCTCGCGGTGAGCGCTGCAGAAACTGAAGCGGAAGCCCTAGAACAAGCCCTTCCCGCATTGAGTTTCCGTATGTGTTTACGACTGGGACGTCCCGTGCGCTTCCAACGCCCCGAGCAGATGAGCGCCGAAGACCGGGAAGACGCACTGCGATGGGCACAACGCGATCGTTCGATCATCATCGGCACCTACGACCAGGTTGCTCAGACGATTGCGAACTTTGCGCGGAATCACCGCGTCGATGAAGTCATGCTGATTAGCTACATCGCTGATGTTCAGCAAAAGCTTGCGCAATACCGAGAGCTCCAGACGCGTCTGGGCTAAAGTCTCTGTGCAGCGGTAACTACATAAGTGGATAGAGTTGTGGCCCTCGCCTTGAGGCGAGGGCCACAACCTTTAAAACAAACAAGCAGTGATCACAGGGCTGCTGCAAAACGTTGTGCAACGTTCTCCCAGTTCACGACGTTCCACCAGGCCTTGACGTAGTCGGCCT
>CAUTOM010000057.1:0-9838 GCA_963540435.1 uncultured Actinomyces sp. | reverse complement strand
GGCGATCCAGTGCGACGGGAAGAGTCAGGGCCTGGATGGGGAAGGGGTGGGTGATTCCGTGTTCTTCGAGCGCATCAACGATGGGGTCACTGACCCCGAAATCAGCGAAAGATTTCGCTTCGAAAGTTTCATTTCCCGAGTTTGTAATGTCGGGGGTGGCCTCTTCTTCGGTGGAAGGGGCGGCAATCGCGCCAAGGCGAACAACGCCGGCGGAGTACTCAGAAGGTGAAGTCACAATCAACCTGTCCTGGGGGGAAACCCCGTTGAGAATTGCAGCCGATCGCGGTCTTCTTGTGGGCTCAGGCCCGGGAACTTTTCTCGCGTGCGATCGGTCAGCACTGTCTTTTTCATTGTACGAGGTTGACAAGGTTTGTCCGAAGAGGAACCCGTCACGTTTGTGTGATGTAGTGTTATGCCATGGAACGCACCTATGAACCTGTGGCGGACAGCGACGCGGAAGTCGTCGGTCTGATCGCGTATTCGATTTTGGCTGCAATGACTCGCCTGGCAAAGGATAGTGACCAGGCTCCGACCTTCGAGGCGAAGGTTGAGCATGCGCGTATGGCGACGCGTGTTTTCGAGACTTTTACTCAGGTTGAGACGTGGTGTACTCATCGTGGCGTGGATTTGTCTGCGTATGCGCGAGCCTACGACGGACTCTATGACGACCTCGATGCCCGCACGCGTCCGACGACGTGGTACGAGCGTTCCATTAAAACCTATGTGACTTTGGGCGTCCTTGGTGGTTTCTTGCGCGAGATCGCTTCGCGGAAGAGTCTTTTCCCCGGAGCGAATTGGGATCTTGAACAGGGGGACTGGGTGCGCGAGAATCTTGCCCCCATTTTCGAGGCCGATGAGCAGCTTGCGGCACGGCTGTCCTTGTGGGCACGCCGAGTTGCCGGAGAAGTCTTGGGTTTGGTGCGTTCGACGATGTTTATGCACCCGGATCTATCGCTGTCGCCCGAAGATGCAGACGCTATTGCTGAAGTGCTCAGTAGTGAACACGCTGAGCGAATGAAGGAAATCCACCTGCGCGCCTAAGGCAACAGGTGGACTTGTGAATGATCCGCGCTGTGCGCGCGGCTTCTCAGTGGATGGCGAAGCCGACGCGGTGGCTCTGTTGCGCCGTGACGCGCACGAAGGAAATCGCCTGCGCGGGGATGAGCGTCTTCTCTCCCTTAGTATCGGTGAGAAGCAGCGGCGTTTGAGCGCGGAGGGCTTCACTTACTTGAGCGAAGAGCTCGTCTTCACTGAGGTTTACCTCCAGGTCGAGCTCGCGCGGGCTTGCCTTGATACCGATCGTAATGTTCACTGCGACTCCCAGATGTCATGGATCGAATGGTCTTCTGTGTCCTCATAGTACGTGCAGGTGGGGGAGTGGGCCTGCTATTTCTGCAAGAGCGTAATTGTGGGGGCAGTCGAAGCGTCGTCGCGCTTTAGTGTCTAAGTGGTTAGTATGTAGGGTTGTGTTGAAAATAGTGCGAGAAGCGGCAGCTATCGGGTTGTGTTGACGAGTTGTTTTGTGTTCTGGCGGTAAAGCTTAAAGTTGAATCTACTCGAAAGGTGAACGATGTCTTTTCCTCCTTATCCTCAGGAAATGCCCGTTGAGGGGGTTTATTCGACTGTTCCTCCTCAAGGACAATTTGGAGTAGCAACTGTAGTTAAACCCTTATCTCCCCTTGCTATCACCGCACTCGTGTTGGGAATTATTTCTCTTCTCCTGTCCTGGGTTCCGATTCTTCACAATCTAATTTTAATTCTGGCCCTTATTGCTACAGTCGTGGCGATTCTCGCTGTCGTTCAGACACGCCCGGATACGACTCACCGTGGCTCCGGTATAGCAATCACCTCGCTGGTGATTTCGACTCTCACTATTGTTGCTGTTTTGGGAGGCCAAGCTATGTATTCGAAGGCTAATGGTGAGGCCTTCGGGGCAGCTTCTGTATCGCCTCAAGCTTCCAAAGGTGCGGCGACCTCGGATGTTGTTCAGCTGGAGAACGGTAAAGTCACGATTGAGGTGAAGAAGGTCGAGGAGGCGGTAGATGATCGGGAAGGTCAGCCAACGGTCGCTGTGACATTAAAGATCACAAATAATGACACAAGTAGTTTGAATCCTTTTTCATACTATGTTGAGGTATCCCAAAACAAGGCTGCGCTCGATAGTGCAATTTATTCCGATGATCTAATGCCTGAAGGATACGAGCCTTTCGCGGACTTGCAAGAGGTCCCAGCTGGTAAAAGCATGACCCTTGTGGAAGGGTATGTTCTTCGCGATGCAGCTGCTCCAGTTACGCTGATGATTGACAGCACTATCTCTTCAACAAAGGCATTCAAAAAGGAATATTCACTTCAGTAAAGGGCTAAGCTCCCACCTTGAGTAGGACTGCCAGAGTGTGCCCCTGAAGCGTCCGCTTCGATGGTCTTCTGTGTCCTCATAGTACGTGCAGCCGGGGAGCGGGCCTGCTATTTCTGCAAGAGCGTAATTGTGGGGGCAATTGCGCGTTGCCGCAGTTTACTGTCCAAGTGGTTGAATTGTGGTGTTGTGCTGAAAATAATGCGAGAAAAAGCTGTTATCAGGCCGCTTTGATGTGTTATCTTGTGTTTTGTCAGGAAAATTCAAAGCTGAATCTATTCGAAAGGTGAGCGATGTCGCTTCCTCCTTCTTCGCAGGAAATGCCCGTTGATGGGGCTTTTACTCCTGAGATGCCGCCGGAATTGCCTACTGTCAAACCGTTCTATAAGAAATGGTGGTTCATCGCGCTCGCTGTGTTTCTTGGTCTTGCGGTAATCGGTGGCCTTTCGCAGCCCAATGCAAGCCAGTCCACGACGGCGTCTGCAACATCTTCGTCTTCGACGTCACCTTCGGCTGATTCCATTGAGCTGCCAGACCTTGTTGGAATGCGGGGAGACCAAGCGGAAGCTTCTCTTCAAGGTCTTGGTGTCACAAGAATTTCATTTAAGGATGAAGCCGGAAAGAAAGCCGTCATTAAGGTGAGCAACTGGACAGTGACATCCCAGACCCCCGCGGCGGGAACAAAGCTGCCTGCTGACGCGACGATCACCCTCTTTGTGCATCATGACACTGAAACACCTGCTGCTGCTCAGCAGGCCTCTACTCCAGAAGCAGCCGCTTCAAATGCCTCCAGTGACAAGGATGTCCCGCGCGAGCATCGTAAAGCTTTGAAGACTGCAGAAACCTATGCGACGCAACTTCACATGTCAAAGCGTGGTATTTATGACCAACTCGTCAGCCAAGCGGAGAATTTCTCTCCGGACGCTGCTCAATACGCAATTGATAACGTCCAAGCTGACTGGAATGCGAATGCTTTGGCGAAGGCCAAGGAGTACGAGCGGCTCATGAATATGTCGGATGAAGCAATTCGAAATCAACTGACGAGCGAATACGGCGAACAGTTCACTGCTGAGGAAGCTGACTACGCAGTATCGCATCTTGGCGATTGAAATGCCGTAGAGAGTAATTGCATGTGCCCCCGAAGCGTCCGCTTCGGGGGCACACTTTTCTCAATTTCGCTTCGAAGCCAAAAGTTGACTCCAAATGCACATGGCCTCTGTCAGAATCACTATATGGGTAACAAACAAGTACGGATAGAGATTGGCTCGGGATTTGCGGGCCTTCCTCACCTAAACGATCATCAGCGTGCACTCCTCCAACGCATGATGAGCTCCGACGCTGTACTTCGCGGTGCCCCTGGAAGCGGAAAGACCACACTCCTGCTCAGCGCAGTCGCAGAGCTCGTTCGACAGGGACGCAGCTTCCTTGTACTCACTCCTGACCGTTCGCGGGCCGACGCACTGATGCCAGCTGTCCAAAGTATGGCTCCCGATGCTGTTCGCCCTGTACGCACGCCCACAGCTTGGGCGTATTCGATCGTTTCTCAGTGGCGCAATACGCGTGACGAACCTCTGGGGGACGTTGAACTGCTCACGGGTGCAAGCATCGATCGTCTGATCACGCAGCTTCTTGAGACAACGACCCTCAACTGGCCAGAAGATCTTCCGCAAACTATTCAAGCGCTGCCCACTTTTAAGATGGAACTGCGTTATCTCATTGATCTTGCTGCCGAGGCGGGGCTCGCCCCCGACCTCCTCGCAGAACTTGCAAACATCCATTCAATCCCGCAATGGGAGACCGTCGCATTCCTCCTGCGCAAATGGCAAGAGATCCCCGAACTTGCAGTGGAATACCGTGGAACGATGCAAGCTCACGGTGCTGCCCTTGGGCGCAGTGCTGCGCGGCTGCTTTTGCGCTGGGATGAAGATATTGACCTTTTGAGGCTCCGCACTGAAACACCACTACCGCAGTGCATCCTCATTGATGATCTGCAGGATTGCACGCCTTCGCTTCTCCCGCTGCTTCACAGTGCACGCCAACATGGCACGCAGATTATTGCCTTTTCCAATCCAGACGTATCTGTGACCTCGTACAAGCGCGGTTACGCAAACCTCGACCTCGACCTCGCCAAAGTCTTGGGCGTTGACATTGACGATTGTGGTGGAAGCTATCATTCAACTCCGCGACTGTACGAATTGAATCGCCAGATCAGTTCGCATATCACCCAATCCGGTCCAATTTCTCGGCGTTCTGCCCCATTCCTCGGAGGGGCAACAGATACAGAAATTCCGGTACGAATCCACTCGTGTGCAAGTTCAGCACAGATGGGGGCGGCAATCGGGTACGCCTTGCGTTCCCACCATCTTCACGACGATATTCCCTGGTCCCGCCAACTTGTTCTTGTCCGCTCTCAGTCTCTTATTCAGCAGGCGCGAAGAGCCCTCAAGCGGAGCTATATTCCCCTCGCCGGAGGGCAGCAAGCCTTTGATTTTGCCGCCAACTCGATGACATCGGCACTACTGACATCGCTGATTCCGCAGAGTGATGGCGCAGCTCAGCTCATCGACCTGTGGCTTCGCTCTGACCTTATTTCAATCGATACGCTTCACGTCAGATCAGCAGTTCAGAACTACGTGTGGGCGCACAGCGAAACTGTCCGCGATGGAGCTCTCTCGCAGCATTTAACAACAGAGATGCTTTCTCGGATCCTCGCGGATTCCGATTCTTTGCCGCAACATGTCGAAACGGAGCTACGGAAACTACTTGCGGCCTCGTCCCTGTGGAAAGAAAGCGCCGGACTGAGCGCAGAAGAAGGCCTGTGGAAGGCATGGGAGACGGCTGATGTTGCCCAAACTTTGAGTGAGCGAGCACTCGCGCAAGACGCCGATTCGGACTACTACGACGACATCCTCGACGCAGTAATTGCACTTTTCCGTGTCGCAGACATCTGGCAGCAGCGCAATCCACAAGGAAACGCAGCGGACTTCGCAGCCGAGCTGCTCCAATCTGACGTCCCCATCGACACAATTGCGCGAACAGCCCTTCGTCGTGAAGGTGTTCACGTGCTGACCCCAGAACAAGCAATGGGGAAACACTGGGACACTGTTGCAATCTACGGGCTCCAAGATGGCTCATGGCCAGATCTGCGCCTCGGTCACCGCTTGCTGCGCGGTGACCTCCTCACGGACATTCTCCGCCTCGATTCTGCCGGAAACGGAAGCGTTCCCAGCGAAACAACGCCTCTTCTTGACGATCCACGCATTCAACGTCGAGCCATTCTGGACAATGAACTGCGCCGCTTGCTTGCCGCAACATCAAGGGCAACGCGCTTCCTCCACATCGGCGTCGTCTCGAATGAGGACCAAGCTCCTTCACAATTCGTCGAGCTCATCGCGAAGGCAAGTGGAATCGAGATCCCTGAAGAAGGATTCACGCCAGAAGAAGTACCCCCATCTTTGGATCTATCAGGTCATGTCGCGCGGCTGCGATTCCTTGCAACTCAAGAAGACGACGAAACTCGTGAACTCGCGGCCAATCTTCTTGCTCTGCTCGCCCAGCGCGGCGTTCGCAGTGCTCAGCCGGACACATGGATCGGTGCGGGGGGAATCAGTTCCGATAGCGCAATTTATGGACAACAGAACGTCTCCATCAGCCCCTCGAGCTTCGACACTGCGCGTGCGTGTATTTTGCGTTGGTTCTTCTCGGCAAACAGTGGCTCATCTGTGCCCACACAAAGCGCTGCCGATGGAACACTCATCCACAGCCTCGCCGAGCGCTTCCCGCACGGACCAAAACAAGCCGTTATCCAGGCTCTCGAAGAAGAAATCCAGGCGATGGATCTGGACGAAGAACCTGCAGCAACCAAGATTCATCTCAACCATCTCCGTGACATGGCCTCGGCGCTGGGGGAGTACCTAGAAGGGACCACAGGTGAGGTGCTCGTTGAGGTTCCCTTCGACGTTCCCGTATCAGGCGTGAACGTTCGCGGTCGGATGGACCGACTAGAAGTCAGCGGTAAAAGCGCGAGGATCATCGACTTCAAGACCGGTAAAAAAGGTGCAAAACGCAAAATCGAAACCGATCCCGACCACCCGCAACTGGCTCTGTATCAATTGGCTGCAGAAGAACTTGGCTACACGGTCATCGATGCCGAACTGAAATACCTTGGATACGGAGATGTTCGAACAATCCTCCAAGAGCCACTCGATGACGACAGTAAAAATGACTGGATCAGCCAGCTTGACGAGGTCGCTTCACGGATGCGAGGCCCGCACTTTATAGCCACGCCATCTGACGATGCATGCAGATACTGCGAATTCACCAGATCTTGCCCGGCGAAGGACCAAGGCAAAAGGAGCGTCGAGTAACTATGGACCTCAGCAAACTGGACGTCGACGAGATTCTCCGCATGGCGACTGCGCGCTCCAAGCCCTTCCTCTCGCCCACGGAAGAACAACGTGCTGTTATTCAAGCTCCACTTGAACCGCTCCTTGTCGTTGCGGGAGCAGGAGCTGGAAAAACAACCACGATGTCGCAGCGGGTGCTCTACATGGTTGCCCACCACGGCATCGATCCCGAGCGCATCCTCGGCTTGACCTTCACGCGAAAAGCTGCCGGTGAGCTCGGAGCAAAAATGCGCCAAGACCTCGCGACCCTCGCTTCGAACAGCGGGCAGGAATTTGTTGGAGAGCCGACCGCTCTTACATACAACTCTTTTGCCGCGCGGATCCTTGGAGAATACGGCGCAACAATCGGCGTTGATCCAAACTCTCGACTCATCGGGCAGGCGCAACAAGTCCAGGTGCTCAGCACCATCGTCGAAAACTGGAGGGGTGAATACCCCCAAAGCGATGAGCAATACAAGCCGACTGCAACCATCGTTGCTGCCGTCCTGTCTTTGTCGGGGCATATCGCCGAGCAGAACATGACGCTGGACCAAGGGCGAATAGCTCTGAGTGCATTTCAAGAAGAACTTGAAGAAGTTGCTGCAATCTCTGGAAAAGACCCGACGGGGAATCTCAAGAAAATGATTGCGGCGAATCGTAATCGCCTCCTCCTTCTTGATATCGCAGAAGCTTTCGAAAGCTATAAGCGTACCCACGGTCTCATCGATTTTTCTGATCAACTTCTCCTGGCAACACAAATCGTTACCTCAAACAAAGACGTCGTGCACCAAGTTAGAAGCGACTATCAGGCCGTTCTTCTTGACGAATTTCAAGATACTTCGGTGATCCAGATGGTCTTCTTGTCTGCTCTCTTCGCAGACCACCCAACTACAGCTGTCGGCGACCCCAGTCAGGCAATCTATGGTTGGCGCGGAGCCTCGGCCTCTGCCCTCAGTGATTTCCTCACTCGTTTCTCTCCGCGCCACGATGCGGCGCAACTGGTTCTCTCAACGGCATGGAGAAACGATCAAGCGATTCTTGATGCCGCAAATGCGATCGCTCAGCCCCTGCGGGGGCAGGCGCGCATTGGCGATGCCGGCAACGCCGCTACTCGCGAATCACAACCACAACGAATTACAGTGCCAGTTCTTGCTCCACGTCCAAACGCTGGTTCGGGACAAGTCAGCACCAGCTATTCCCTCACCTATGATGAACAACTCCAAGCGGTCGTAGATTTCGCTCGAGAACATCGACTCCAAGACGAACACGGGAAGTGGAATACCTGTGCAGTACTATCCCGGAGGCGCTCGGACTTCCCCGCGATAGAACGAGCGCTGAAAGACGCTGATATCCCCGTGCAAGTCGTCGGACTCGGCGGACTTCTCGACCAGGCCCCCGTCAGTGACGTTCGAGCCGCACTGGATCTTGCAGCAGACCCCGCGAATGCTCCCGCCCTCATGCGCCTCGTCACTGCTATGGATATCGGTGCATCCGATCTGCTGGTTCTTAATCAGTACGCTAAACACCAGGCACATCAAAAAACGCACGGTCTTGTCGCGCATCCAGAGTTCAGTTTGATCGAGGCAATCGACAAGCTTCCCCCAATTGGTTGGCACTCCTCATCAGGCGGGCCAGAATTTAGCGAGGTCGCCCATCAACGCCTGTCTCTTCTTGCCAGGCGCCTTCAAGTCATACGTCAAGGGATGGGGCGTGCGCTTGATGAACAAGTCGAACGCGCCATATCCATCTTGGGGCTTCGCGAGGCAATCATGTCTGATCCCCTTGGAGATCAGGGCATGGAGATGCTCGACGCATTCGTCGACATCGCAGCCGAGTATGAAGCACAGGTATCTGGTGCAGACCTGCCAGGATTCCTCGCATGGCTCCAAGTGGCTGAAGACGAGGAAAAAGGTCTCGCAATTCCTGCGAGCGCAACTCGACCTGACGCCGTTCAGCTGCTGACGATCCACTCGGCAAAAGGACTGGAATGGGATTCAGTCGTTGTTTTTGGCCTGCAAGATTCAGTCTTTCCCGATCACAAGTCAAAGCCGCGAGACTGGAAGCAAGACCCGCCGGGAGCAACGGAATGGTTCTCCACGATTGAAGAACTCCCGTATCCCGTGCGGAGAGACTATACCGACCTGCCGCACATGGTTCCTGAAGAATACGGATCGATGGGAATTGCCGAATACTTTGATCTCCTCGCCCAAGAATCAGAGAAAAAAACGACTACTCCGATGAGCATCTTCAACAAGCATGTTGCCTCCAACAAAGATGCGAATCAGATAGTGGATACCGTCCACAGCAGGCAAGGAATTCACCACGAGCTCGAAGAACGACGCCTTGCCTATGTTGCATGGACACGTGCCCGCCACGACCTGCTATTGCTCGGATCGTGGATCGGTGCAACCAGTGTGACTCCACGCGATCCTTCGCGTTACCTCATGGAAACCGTGAATGCTCTTGGTCTTGATGAAGGCACTATCGCAGCTCGTCCTGAGGAAGATGTCGCGGATCAGTCCCTGATAGAGATCGACCCAAGGCTACGGCAATATCCGATTCTTCCTGGGCGCTCGCGTCAGCTCGTCAATGCAAGTGCAATGCGCGTTCAAGAGCTCATCGATACCCCGACGCCGCTCCTCGAAGACACACTCAAAACCCAGCTGGATAATCCTCTTGTCCGCGATACTTTCTTGCTCATTGCAGAGCGCGAACGCGCGCGCCAAGACGCGACTGAAATTCGAATTGACCGTGTTCCCGCAACCAGTATTTCAACCCTGATTGATGACGGTGACTCCTGGATTCGTCGGCTGAGGCGCCCTTTGCCAACTCCGCCACAGCGCAGCTCCCTCCTCGGCACTATTTTCCACATGTGGGTTGAAAAACAGCTCCACCTGACAACCGGTGAGCTCTGGGATGACCCCGTCGTCGGTCTTGAGTCCCTCAGTGCAAGGGAACAGGAAAGGCTGTCCCTTATGCAAGAGAACTTCCGCTCCCTTGACTTGAGCTCTCTTGTTCCGGTTGCCATCGAGGAGCCCTTTGCCCTGAACTTTTCAGGAGTATCCGTTCAAGGGCGCATTGACGCTGTTTTTCGTGACTC